>JALYKU010000252.1 GCA_030774595.1 Chloroflexota bacterium
CTCGCCCCGCCGCGTGTCCCGGTTAGCCGCCACCGCCGTTCAACCGCTCACGGATGGACTGGCGCGCGGCCGCGAGCGCCTCACCCAGGCGCGCCGCGTCCTTACCGCCACCGGTCGCGCTCTGCGCCGGACCGCCGCCCCGACCACCGACGATCGCCGCGAGGTCGTTCACGATCTCGCCGGCTTTCAGTCGCACGACGAGATCCTTGGTGACGCCGACCGCGAGGCCGGGGCGGCCATCGTGGACGCCGCCGAGGACCACGACCCCGGAGCCCAGGCCATCGCGGACGCGGTCGGACAGCGCGCGGAGCTGCGACTGGTCGGCCTCGCCGACGTCCGCCACGACGAGCCGTCGCTCGCCGACGGGCTCGGCCTTCGCGACGAGCGCGGTGGCGTTCGCGTCGATGCCGCTGCGCTGGAGCGCGGCGAGCTGCTTCTCGAGTCTCTCGCGCGACTCCTGAAGCTGGACCACGGCCTCGGGCACGCGCATCGGAGGCGTGCGCAGCGCGGCCGCCGTCCGCCCGAGGCGATCGCGGATCTCGCGCACCTCGCGGAGGGCGCCCTGGCCGGTGACGGCCTCGATGCGACGGACGCCCGCGCCGATGCTCTCCTCCTTCGTGATGAGGAAAAGGCCGATGTCGCCGGTGCAGTGACAGTGCGTGCCGCCGCACAGCTCTCGGCTCGGGCCCGCCTCGACGACGCGGACCTCGTCTCCGTACGTCTCGTCGAAAAGGTGCAGGGCGCCGGAAGCGAGCGCATCGTGGAGCGGCATCGTCCGCGCGATGACGTCCGCATTCTCGAGGATCGCCCGATTCACCTCCTCCTCGACCCGCTGCAGCTCCTCCGGCAGCACTGCGCGCCCGAAGGTGAAGTCGAACCGCAGGTTCGGCGCGTGGACGAGCGAGCCCGCCTGGTGCACCTCGTCGCCGAGAAGCCTCCGAAGCGTCGCGTGGAGGAGGTGCGTCGCGGTGTGGTTGCGCATCGTGTCGCGGCGAAGCTGCTCGTCGACCGTGGCCAAGGCAGGCGCGCCCTGCCGCAGGCTCCCGTCGACGACCTTCGCGCTCATCACGATCACGTCCGCCAGGGCGGTCTGCGTGTCCGCGACCAGCGCGCGGCCCTCCGCCGTGACGATGTCGCCACGGTCGCCGACCTGTCCCCCGCCCTCGGGATAGAACGGCGTGCGATCGAGCACGATCTCGACGTCCTGGCCCTCGCCCGCCTCGTCGACGCGCTCGCCGCCCACGACGAGCGCTGCGATCCGCGCGTCCGCCGAGAGGCTCGCGTAGCCGGTGAACTCGCTGCGCAGCCCCTCCTTCTCGTGGAGGTCGGCGTAGAACTGGCCGAAACGCATCGCGTCCTGGCTGAACCGCGCCGCGGCGCGCCCGCGGTTGCGCTGGGCCTCGAGCAGCGCGCCGAACCCCTGCTCGTCGATGCTGAGCCCCGCGGCGTGCGCGATCTCGCGCGTCATCTCGAGCGGGAAGCCGAAGGTGTCGTACAGGCGGAACGCCGCCTCGCCATCGATACCGTCGCTACGACGCTCGCGCGTCGCGCCGATCGCGGCGTTCAGCTGCTCGAGCCCGCTCGACAGTGTCCGCTCGAACTTCTCCTCCTCGTTCTCGAGCGTCTCGGCGATGCGCTCGCGCGCGGCGGTCAGCTCGTGGTAGTGGCGCTGCATCGTCTTGACGACCTCGCCGCCGAGCTGCGCGATCGCGCCGGTCCGCAGGCCGAGGCGGCGCCCGTGCAGCGCGGCGCGCCGGATGAGACGCCGAAGCACGTAGCCGCGGTTCTCGTTCGAGGGCGCGATCCCATCGGCGATGAGGAAGGTCGCCGCCCGCGAGTGCTCGGCGACGATCCGGATCGAGCGGTCCGTCGCGGCGTCCTCCCCGTAGGTCTTTCCGGACAGCGTCTCGATCTTCTTCACGATCGGCTGGAACAGGTCCGTGCGATAGGTGTCGGGGATCACCCCCTGGAGGACCTGCGCGAGCCGCTCAAGGCCGACCCCCGTGTCGATGTTCTTCTTCGCCAGCGGCACGAGCGTGCCGTCGGGCCTTCGGTCGTACTGCTGAAAGACGAAGTTCCAGATCTCGATGTAGCGGCCGCAGTGCTCGGACGGGCTGCACTCGTGCAGCAGCGCGCCGGGCTGTGGCCCGCGGTCGACGAACACCTCGCTGTCGGGACCGCAGAGGCCGGTCGCGCCCGGCGCCCAGAAGTTGTCCTCGTCGCCGAGGCGGAAGATCTTCTCCGGCGGGAGGAGCGCGAGCTCCCTGGTCCAGATGTCGAACGACTCGTCGTCGTCCCTGTGGACCGTCGCCACGAGCGTGGTCGGGTCGAAGCCGAACTGGTCGATGAGCAGCTCCCAACCCCAGGCGATCGCTTCCTTCTTCCAGTAGTCGCCGATCGCGAAGTTGCCGAGCATCTCGAAGAATGTCAGGTGGTAGCTGTCCTCTCCGACCTCTTCGATGTCGCTCGTCCGCAGGATCTTCTGCACCGTCGCGATGCGTTTCGCGGGCGGCTGCTTCTTGCCGAGGAAGTACGGCACGAGCGGCTGCATGCCCGCGCTCGTGAAGAGCACGCTCGGGTCGTCGCGTAGTACGAGCGGCGCGCTGGGCAGCCGGTGATGCCCCCGCTCCTCGAAGAACTTGAAGAACCGCTCGCGGATCGTCGCGCTGTCTATCTCGGCATCCTTTCAGAGACTGAAAAGCGCGGGGGCGGCCCTCGGCCGTCTCCCGCGCTCCCCGCTGCGTGGATGGTACCGAACGCGCGATGAGGGCCCCTACAGGGTGCTGGTGCCCCCGGTGCCCATGCCGGTCCCGCTTCCGGTGCCTGTATCCATGGGGCCACTGCCGCCAGAGCCGCTGCCCGTCCGGTCCCACTGGCGCTTGGCCTCGCCGACGAGCTCGCGGCCCTTGACCTGGGCGTCGTCGGCGAGCTTCTGCGCGACGCGCTGCAGGTCATCCGCGCGGCGCCGAAGCTCCTCGCTGCGCTGCCGCAGCTCTTCGCGCGTGACATCGCCCGATCGCGGCGCGTACAGCAGCGCGGCGACCGCGCCGATCAGTGCTCCGA
>JALYKU010000253.1 GCA_030774595.1 Chloroflexota bacterium
AAGACGTCGTCGGCCGTGTCGAGCAGTCCGCGATCCGCGAGATCCGCACCCACCGGCGCGATGAGCGCGTGACCGAGAGAGAAGACGCGCATGATCTGGAACTTCGGTTGCTCGCGCAGGCCGCTGAGAAGGCGCACCCGTCCCAGAAGGAAACGCAGGACGACCCGCCGCGGTCCGTGCAGTCGCGCGGTGAGCGTCTTGATCATGGCTTCGGCTTCGCGCGCGCCGCGAGCGAACTGCACGTCAGGCGCGATCGCCTCGTCCCCCAGCCGCAAGTAGTTGGCGATCGCACCGAGCAGGTGCGCCGGATCCTCAGACCAGCGTTTGACGCCGAGATCGATCTCCGCGATCGCGCGGTGCCCGTAGCGCTCGAGGAAGCTCGTCATGTCGCGCTGGAGCGGCGGCGGGAGAGCGCGTGCGCGGTATTGCGCGGAGAGCTCCACGGGATTCCGCGCGTTCAGTGCGTCGCGCGAGGGGGCATCCTCGCGCGCCGCGCGCGCGATGTTCCAGAGTGCGAGGTCCATCTCCGTCGTCGGGTTGTGGGGCAGACCGCGAAGCACGGTCTGCAGCTCGCCGGGTCGGGCGCGAGCGCCGAGCAAACGGTTGGCGACCGCGTAGCTGAGGACCCCTGGGATGACCATGCCGACCATCCGCGGGAAGTACTTCGGCGGGAAGTTGAGGATGAGGTCCTCGTACGCATCGATCCGCTCGGCGGATGTCTCCGGGATGCGCACGTCGGCGATGGCGCGATCGAGCTCGCCCAGCAGTCGCTTCCGTGTCGTGTCCGGCCGAAGCATCGCGCGAAGGGCGTTCTGCGGCGCGCCGGTGTGAAGCGCGGCGCGGATCGTCCGGAAGCGCGACTCTGACTTCGATCCCCGCGGGCGCAACCGTGGATCTTCGAGCAGCTTCGCGAAGATCGCCTTGCTCCGAAACTCCATCACGCTCATCACGCGCCCGGGCAGCTCCCGGCCGAAGGGATCGCGGAGCACCGGCGTCAGGTCGATGAACACCCGCATCGCCGACTCGGCGTACAGCGACGCGCCCGCGGTGGGATCGCGGACCGGCTTCCCGATCGCCGCGGCGAGCCCCGAACTCAAGAGGCGGAAGGTCTGCAGACCCATCGGCGTGAACGGATCGAACACGCCCTGCGCGACGTTCGCCGAGAAATACACGCGCAGGTCGTCCTCGTTCTGCGGCGCGGTCGGCGGGATCGGATACAGCGTGGTGATGTCGCGCGACTGCACGATCCAGAGCTTCCCCGCCTTGTCGATCGCCCACTCGATGTCCTGCGGACGCCCGAAATGCTCCTCGATGCGCGCCCCGAGTGCGGCGAGGTCACGCAGCTGCGCGTCGCTCAGGGTGTCGCCGCGGCGCTCAAGCACCGCGCCCGATCGCGTGTCGACGATGAAGTGGTCGGGATTCACAGCCCCCGACACAAGCTGCTCTCCGAGGCCGCGCACCGCCTCGATCGCGGCTCGGCGGCGGCGCCCGGTGATCGGGTCGGCGGTGAAGAGGACGCCGGCGCTTTCGGCCTCGACCATGCGCTGCACGACGACCGCGAGGCGCAGGCCGCGACCGGGGACGTCGTGCGTTTGCCGGTACGCGACGGCGCGTTCGTTCCAGAGCGAGGCCCAGCACTTCCGGACAGCATCGAGGACGGCGTCATCTCCGGTCACGCCAAGGATCGTGTCCTGCTGGCCCGCAAAGCTCGCGTCGGGCAGGTCCTCGGCCGTCGCCGACGAGCGGACCGCGACCGCGGGCGAGCCGAGCGCCCGATACGCCTCGCGAACGGCGTCGGCGATCCCCGTCGGAACGGATGACGCGGCGAGACGCAGGCGCGCATTCGCCGGTGTTTCTCCGGTGACGCCCGCGGCCTCCGCGGCGAGCGCGTAGGCCGCGGTCGTGATGACGAACCCGTCGGGCACCGGAAAGCTGGCGCGCCGCAGCTCGCCGAGGTTGGCGCCTTTGCCTCCGGCCTCCGGCAGGTCCGCGGCGGTCAACTCATCGAGCGACCGAACGAGCACGCCGTGATGCTAGGCGCGTCGGGAGCGCGGGAACGCCTCGCGACCCGGGTAGCGCGCCGCGCTACCGAGCTCGCGCTCGATCTGCATCAGGCGGTTGTACTTCGCGACGCGGTCGGTGCGCGAGAGCGAGCCGGTCTTGATCTGGCCGGTATCGAGCGCGACCACCAGGTCGGCGATTGTGGTGTCCTCGGTCTCGCCCGAGCGGTGCGAGATCACAGAGGCAAAACCCGCACGCTTGGCGAGCGCGACTGCGTCGATCGTCTCGGTCAGTGTGCCGATCTGATTCACCTTGATGAGGATCGCGTTCGCGGCCTTCTCCTTGATGCCGCGCTCGAGACGCGCGACGCTCGTCACGAAGAGGTCATCGCCGACGAGCTGCATCCGGTCGCCGAGAGCGACGGTCAGCTTCTTCCAGCCATCCCAGTCGTCCTCGGCGAGACCGTCCTCGATGGAGACGATCGGATAGCGCTTCGCCCAATCCGCGTAGAGCGCGGCCATGCCGTTCGAGTCGAGCGAGCGCTGCTCGCGCGCGAGCGCGTAGTCGCCATCGCGGTACAGCTCGGTCGCCGCGGGATCGAGCGCGATCGCCGCGTCCTCGCCCGCGCGATAGCCCGCGCGCTCGATGGCTACGAGCATGAGCTCGAGCGGCTGCTCGTTCGTCGCGAGTCCGGACGGCGCGAAACCGCCCTCGTCCCCTACCCCGGTCGACATCCCGCGCTCCCCAAGCACGTCCCTGAGGGCGTGGAAGATCTCCGAGCCCATCCGGATGGCCTCGCTGAACGTGGGCGCCCCGATCGGCACCACCATGAACTCCTGCATGTCGGCGGAGTCAGTCGCGTGCTTGCCGCCGTTCAGGATGTTCATGAGCGGGACCGGCAGCGTGGTGGCCGCACCAGTGGCGAGATGGCGGTACAGCGGGACACCCT
>JALYKU010000254.1 GCA_030774595.1 Chloroflexota bacterium
GCACCGCACACCTCGGCTTGGATGCCGCACCCCTGGCGGCGAAAGCCGCCAGGGGTGCGGACGATGTGCCACGCGGCCGTCGCGCCGCTCAGCGGCGACGCAGGAAGCTCGGCACCTCCGCGTCATAGGGGTCGTGCTCCTTATCGTCGCGGCGGGGGCTGCCGTTGGCCACCCCCGCGGCCACCGCCGGTCGCTGCGCCGGCCGAGGCTCGAATGTGCGCCGGTGCACGGGCTGCTCGATCCGCTTCAGCGGCCGTGCGGGGTCGAAGCCGGTCGCGATGACGCTGACGTTCACGTCGCCGTCCATGCGCTCATCGATCACGGAACCGAAGATGATGTTCGCCTCGGGGTCCGCGGAGCCGTGGATGATCTCCGCGGCCGCATTCACCTCGAACAGGCTGAGATCCGGTCCGCCGGTGATCGTGAACAGCACCCCGCGCGCGCCCTCGATCGACTGCTCGAGAAGCGGGGAGGTGATGGCCTGGCGCGCGGCGTCGGTCGCGCGGTTCTCGCCGCTGCCATGCCCGATGCCCATGAGCGCCGAGCCCGCGCTGGTCATGATGGTCTTCACGTCCGCGAAGTCCAGGTTGATGAGGCCCGGGACGGTGATGAGGTCGCTGATCCCCTGAACGCCCTGCCGGAGCACGTCGTCCACGACGCGGAACGCGTCGACCATGCTGGTCCTCTTCTCGACGACCTGCAGCAGCCGGTCGTTCGGGATCACGATCAGCGTGTCGACCTTGTCCACGAGCTGCTGGATCCCCTGCTCGGCGAGTAGACGGCGCTTGGCGCCCTCGAAGCTGAACGGCTTGGTCACGACGGCGACGGTGAGGGCACCGATGTCCTTCGCGATCTCCGCGATGACCGGTGCGCCGCCTGTGCCCGTGCCGCCGCCCATCCCGGCGGTCACGAAGATCATGTCCGCTTCCTTCAGTGCCTCGTACAGCTTCTCGCTGTCGTCCTCGGCCGACTTCCGGCCCACCGCCGGGTCGGCGCCCGCGCCGAGCCCCTTGGTGATCTTCTCGCCGATCCGCAACTTGTGCGGTGCGTCGGAGAGGAGTAGCGCCTGGGCGTCGGTGTTCACCGTGATGAATTCCACGCCAATGAGCTCGGCCCGGATCATGCGGTTGACCGCGTTCGAACCGCCGCCGCCGACCCCGACGACCTTGATGAGCGCGAAGTTCTCGATGTCGCTCCGTAGCGGCATGGGGCAGCCTCCACAACCATGCCGCTGCCCCTCCCCTTCCGGTGCGTGCATGGGCTTTCTTGCGGTGGACTATGCGCCGCGGATCAGCGAAGGGCAAGACCAATTAGAAAGAATTTCATCGCGAATGCGAGGTCGGGCTTCGCCCGACCGAGCCGTCCCGGCCCCACCGAACGGAGCAGGCGAAGCCGGCGCAGTGAGATGGCTCGTTATGGCATCAGGTTCTTGAACAGCCTGCTGACACGAGAGCCGAATCCGTCGAGGGGACCGCGCGTCCGGGAGCGATCGTCACCGTCCTGCCAGTGGCGCGCCCCCCACAGCAGGAGACCCGACGCGACCGCGTACGCGGGCGTCGAGATCGCGTCGGTGAGGCCACCGATGCCGACAGGCGCGACGACGCGCGCGCTCATGCCGAGCTGATCGCGCGCCGACTTGCAGAGACCGGCGAGCTGCGAGCCGCCGCCGGTCAGCACGAGCCCGGACTGCAGGCGGTTCGTCGCTCCAGTGGCCTCGATCTCGCGGACGATCGCGTCGAAGGTGTCCGCGATCCGCGCCTCGATGACCTGGGCGAGATGCCGCCGGGTGATCACGTGAGGGACGTCCTCGCCGATGGACGTGATCTGCGTCACCTCGTCCGGATCGACCTCCAGCGGCAGCGCGGTGCCCTGTTGGAGCTTCAGCAGCTCCGCCACGTCTGGCGTCACCCGCAGCACGATGCCGAGATCGCTTGTCACGCTCCGGGCGCCCATCGGGATCGTCCCGGCGTGAGCGATGGCGCCCTCCTGGAATATGGCGACGTCGGTGTTGTCCCCGCCGACGTCCGCGAGCACCACCCCGAGCTCACGGTCCTCGGGCTGGAGCACGGCCTCGGCGGCCGCGAGCGGCGCGAGGACGAGCTCGTCGACCTCGACGCCGGCGCGCTGCACGCATTTCGTGAGGTTCTGCACGCTCGTGGAGGACGCGGTGATGATCAGCGTCTCGACCTCGAGGCGGACGGCGGTCATGCCGATCGGGTCTCGCACCCCCTCCTGACCGTCCACGACGTAGCCGCGCTCGATCACGTGGAGGATCTCCCGCGTGCTGGGTATCGGTACCGCCCGCGCGTTCTCGACGGCGCGCATGGCGTCCTCGCGGGTGATGTCCTTGCGATGGCCCGCGACCGCCACGACGCCCTTGGACCGCTGAGAGGCGATGTGGTTCCCCGAGATGCCAACGTAGGCTGACCGCACCTTCAGCCCGGAGAGCCGCTCCGCGGCCTCGACCGCGGATGCGACCGCGTGGACGGTGCGGTCGATGTCGATGACGACGCCCTTTCGGAGACCGTCCGACGGCGCCTGGCCGACGCCGATCACGTCGATGCCGCCGTTCTCGGCGACCTCACCGATCAGGGCGCAGACCTTCGTCGTGCCGATGTCGATGCCGACGAGCGCCGTCTGCTCAGCCACGCACGCCGCTTTCCAGAAGATCGCGCTCCGCGCGCGCGACCCCTTCCATTCTCTCCTCGCGACCGAAGGCCATTCCCGCTAGAGGAAGTGCCTGCGGATGACGGCGACATTCTGGAAGATGCGCCAGCCGAAGGCAAAGAGCGCGACGAGGTAGAGATCGATGCCGAGCCGATCGCCGAGGAAGGTCAGCGCCGCCGCGAGGAGCGCGTTCGTGTAGAAGCCCGACAGGAAGATCCGCGCGTCGAAATGACCCTCGAGCTCCGCCCTGAACGCCCCGAGGAGCGAGTCCAGCGCCGCGAGGATCCCGACCGCGGTGTATCGGGCGAGCTCGACCGGGAGGTTGACCCGCAGGGCCAGGCCGAGCAGAACTCCCGCGGCGAGGCCGAGCAGCGGGAGGAACACCGATCAGCGTGACCGCCCCGAACGGCGCACTAGGGGGAGATGACGATGCGGTCGGCAGTGCGCACGTCGAGGTAGTCTATCCGCCGGACGGGGTTGTCCTGCAGGAATCTACGCGCGAGGCGAAGCTTTTCGTCGAAGCGCTCGGGCCCGCCGAAGCGGACCTCCCACCCTGCCCCGCTTCGCAGCACCAGTCCGACCGGTCCGAGATGCACCTGCGGCGCCGCCGCGTCGGCCCGCAGCTCGCCGGGGGCGATGCGCGCGAGCCGGAGGGCGGCATCAACGAGCGCGCTGTCGATCCGTTCACCCCCGCGGCGCAGAGCGACGCTGTCGTCGTACACGCGGATCTCGGGCGCGGCCGCGGGGTCCGCGGAGGCGAAGAGGACTCCGTCGTGATCGACGAAGAATTCCGCACCGCCCGCGATCCAGCGCCCGAGGGGCTCGCGCTCCGCGAGGCGGACCCGGGCGCGGTCGGGCAGCAGGAGCTCGATCGTCGCGTCCCGGACCGCCGGCAGCGCCGCGACCAGCCCCGCACGCGACGATGCGCCACTCGCGCGGAACGGCGATGCGCCGAGCAGGTGGCTCGCGGCCACCGCATCTCGGGGCGTGGTGTGTCGAGCTCCCTCGACCTCCACCGAGCGGATTCCGAGCGGAGCGCTCGCGGCGGCTACCACCCCGAGGGCCGCGAGCACCGCGACGAGCGCGTCGCCTGCGCGCGGCCCCCAGCGACGCCAAGGGAACGCGCGCCTCTTGCGGCGAGGGCGGCGCGCGCCGGACC
>JALYKU010000255.1 GCA_030774595.1 Chloroflexota bacterium
GCTGAGCGAGGCGGCCCGAGGTCACGCCGCGCCGGTATGTTGCCTCGGTCGGGCTCCTCGCGCCTTGGCTCGCTGAAGTCGACGCGGCGCCGGGCGCATTGCCCGGTCGCGGGGCTGCATGCAGCCAAAGTCCGCTGCCGCTCGGTGCATGGAATAGGCTTGCCACTGTCTTCCGTTACGTGGTTGTAGAAGCAACTTTCTTTGCTCGAAGGAGACCGCCCGTGCCAGCTGTGACCGCTGCCAACCCACTTGATCTGCCGATCGTTGCCGTGCCCGTGACGGTGGAAGGCCGAACGAGACCGGTGCGCGGTGTGGTGACATCGCTGCGGACCTTCGAAGGCGAGGGATTCCCGGTGCGGCGGCCGTTCCCAGGACTCGATCGCCGGATCGCCGACCCGTTCCTGATGCTGGACCAGATGGGGGAGGTGGAGTACGCCCCAGGCGAAGCGAAGGGTGCGCCGGACCACCCGCACCGAGGGTTCGAGACCGTCACGTACATGATCGACGGCGCGTTCGAGCACAAGGACTCCACGGGCGGCGGCGGCCTCATCACGAATGGCGCGACGCAGTGGATGACCGCGGGCGCGGGCATCGTCCACTCCGAGATGCCGCCGGAGAAGCTCGTCGCGAGCGGCGGGCTCTTCCACGGCGTGCAGCTCTGGGTCAACTTGCCCCGCGCGGAGAAGTGGACGCCGCCGCGCTACCAGGACATCGAGGCGTCGTCGCTCGTGCTGCTGCGCTCGGCCGACGGCGGCGCGCTGATCCGTCTCATCGCCGGCACCCTCGCGGGCCACGCCGGGCCCGGGGTGACGCACACGCCGATCACCTACGCGCACGCGACGCTCCTCCCGGGCGCGCACCTCGAGACGCCGTGGTCGCCGGACTTCAACGCGCTCGTCTACGCCCTCGCGGGCTCTGGCACCGTCGGCGCCGAGCGGGTCCGCCTCGAGTCAGGCGAGCTCGCGGTCTTCGGCCCGGGCGACACCGTGCGCGTCGACGCGAATCCCCGGCAGGACGGCGGGACACCGTCGTTCGACGTCCTCATGCTCGGTGGCCGCCCGATCGGCGAGCCCGTGGTGCAGTACGGCCCGTTCGTGATGAACACGCGCGAGGAGATCGTGCAGGCCGTCACCGATTACCAGAGCGGCCGCATGGGCGCGATCCCCGCCACCCACTTGGGCGCCGGACCACGCTGACCGAGCCCCGTAGCGGAGTAACCCCATCCCGCCCGGGGGCGCTGCCGAATGCACCCGCGCCCGCGCCTACTGCTTCTTCACCTTCTGCGCGAAGCTGTTGTCGAACAACGCCGCCGTGTCCACCTGGTCCGTCGGCTTCACGTTCCCGCAGAGCTTCGGGTTCGCCTTGCAGTCCTCGACGTTGACCTTCAACACGTTCTCGACGCCCTTCTGGTCGACGACGCCCTCCGCCGAGAGATAGGCCTTCGCGGCATCGAGCGCCTTGACGTAGACCTCGAGGTCCTCTCCGGTCACCGTCTTCGGCAGCTTCGCCGCGATGTCCTTCGCCGGGTTCGCGGCGATGTAGCGGTCCGCGCGGACGAGCGCGTTCACCGCACGCTGGACGATGTCGGGACTCTTCTGGATGAACTCCTGCGTCGTCACCGCCCCGGTGAACTGGTAGTCGCCGCCGAGGAGCTCCTTCGTGTCCTTCTCGCTCCGGTAGTCCTTCAGCAGGAAGCCCTTGCCGGAGCCCGCGTAGATCGTCACGAACGGGTCCGAGTTCATGCATGCGTCGGCGGCGCCGGAGTCGAGCGCGGCTGCCATGGTGCTCGAGCCGCATGCCACGAACGTGTAGTCGCCCTCCTTGAGTCCGGCCTGCAGCAGCGCGTACGTCGCGAGAAGGTGCGTACCGGAGCCCTCGGACGTGCCGCCGACCTTCATGCCCCTCAGGTCACCGACGCTCTTCACCTTGTCCTTCAGGCGGTTCGCCACCACGAGCGCGACCCCGGGAAGGCGCGCGAACGACGTCACCATCTTCGTGGGCTTGCCCTGGAGCTGCGCCTTGATCGAGTGGTCGAGCGAGTTGCCGGAGAACTGCGCCGAGCCTGAGAGCAGCGCGGCCGCGGCGGCGGTGCCCGCCTGCTGGTACTGGAGGTCGACCTCCAGGTTCTCATCCTCGAAGTAGCCGAGCGCCTTGGCGAGGTCCCACGGCAGGTAGATGAGCGACGCGGCCGAGCCGACCGCGACCGTGATCTTCGCGCGCTCGGGCTTCGCCGTCGCCGTGCCGCTCGCCACGGCGGCGGGCGCGCCCGTGCCTCCGCCACCCCCGCACGCCGAGGCCACCAGCAGCGCCGCGAGGGCCACACCCAAGAGCTTTCGCACCGACATGCCCGCCTCCTTCATGAGCGTTCCCGCCGTGGCTTCCACCGCGAGAAGCGCGCCTCGACGACCTGTAAGAGCGCATCCAGCGCGAGGGCCAGGAGCGCGATGATGACGATACCGCCGAACACGCCGGTCGAGTCGAAGAATGCCTCAGCGTTCGCGATGCGGCGCCCCATCCCCTCGGTCGAGCCGATGTACTCGGCCACGACGGCCCCCGCGAAGGCGAAGCCGGCGCTGGTGCGGAGGCTGGCGACGATGGCGCTGAACGCGGCGGGCAGCAGGACCTGGAGGGTGACGTCCCGCCGGCGTGCGCCGAGGACCCGGACGTTGTCGATCAGTGTCGCGTCGACGTCCCGCACGGCCGTGAACGTGGCGAAGAACACGATGAAGAACACCAGCGTCACCCCGAGCGCGACCTTGCTCGCGATGCCGAAACCCAAGGCGAGCACGAACACCGGCGCGAGCACCAGGCGGGGGATCGCGTTGAACATCGAGAAGAGCGGATCGAACGCCGAGCCGAGGAGCTCGTTCCGTGCGAACGTGTACCCGAGCGTGAGCCCGAGCAGCGTCCCGATGGCGAAACCGAGCACCGTCTCCAGCAGCGTGATCCCGATGTCGCGATACGTGCTGGCGTCGCGCAGCCATTCGGCGATGCGCGGCACGATGAGCGACGGGCTCGAGTAGTAGAACTTGTCCAGCGCCCCCGTCTGCACCAGCGCCTGCCACGCGCCGACGAAGGTGGCGATCACGGCGATCTGGAGCCCGCGCACCAGCAGCTGGCGTCGCGCCGCGGCGTTCACGCCGTGGCCTGGAGGCTCCGCTCGTAGGAGCGCGTGACCTCGTCGCGCAGGTCGGCCCACGCACGCTCGTACAGCGCCACGAACTCCGGCGCGAAGCGGATGTCCATGACGTTCCGCGGTCTCGGCAGCCCGACCGGGTAACGCGCCTTGATGCGCCCCGGACCTGCGGTCATCACCACGATCTCATCCGACAGTGCGATCGCCTCCTCGAGGTCGTGCGTGATGAACAGCACGGTCTTTCCCGCGGCTCCCCAGAGGCCCAGCAGCTCGTTCTCCATGAGGTTCCGCGTCTGCACGTCGAGGGCGGAGAACGGCTCGTCCATCAAGAGGACCGGGGGGTCCGCGACGAGCGACTGCGCGAGCTGCGCGCGCTTGCGCATCCCGCCGGACAGCTGGTGGGGGTAGTTGTCCGCGAAGGGCGCCAGGCCCACCCGGGCGATCCACTCGCCGACCCGCTCGCGCTGCGCGGCCCCGCTCACGCCGCGAAAGTGCAGTGACAAGGCGACGTTCTCGCGGACCGTACGCCAGGGCAGCAGGGCATCGCGCTGGAAGATGAACCCGATATCGGTCCGGACGCCGGCCACTCGGGAACCGCGCAGCGTCACCTCGCCGCCCGAGACCGGGAGGAGGCCTGACACGAGCGAGACGAGCGTCGACTTGCCGCAGCCCGACGGGCCCACGACCGAGACGAAGCGACCCGTGGGCACCTCCAGGTCGACGCGCTCGATGGCGACGAACGGTCTCTTGCCGCCCTGCCCATAGACCTTCGAGACGCCCCGGAGCGCGATGACAATTTCGGGAACGGGCGGCATCCCGTTCCGCGGCTCGTTCACCGCCCCCCGGGGGAGAGGACCGCCGCGCGGGCGCGCTCGGCCTTCTTCACGCGCCCCGCGGATGGCCGTCCGACCAGCTCCTCGGCGACGTCCGCGGCGGCGAAGAGCTTCTCGCGATCGAGCCCCGTGGACAGGCCGGCTTCGTCGAACAGGTAGGACGTGTCCTCCGTGGCGACGTTCCCCGTCGCGCCGGGCGTGAACGGACATCCGCCGAGCCCCGCGATCGACGCGTCGAACCGGCGGATGCCGGCGCCCGCCGCCGACCACGCGTTCGCGAGGCCGAGGCCGCGCGTGTCGTGGAAGTGGGCCGCCCACGTCCGCGCCGACGGCACGCCGCGCATCAGAAGCTCGAAGACCTCGGCCACCTGCGCGGGGTTCGCGACCCCGATGGTGTCGGCGATGTCGAGATCGAGCGCGCCCGCGTCCGCGCATCGCTCCGCGATCTTCAGCACGGCGCCCGGCTCCACGCGGCCGGAGTAGGGGCAGCCGAAGCTCACGGCGATCGCGGCGCGCACGTTCACGCCATCGCGCTCACCCCTCCGGCAGAGGCCGGACAGCTCCGACAGCGAGCTGTCGACGGTGCGGCGCACGTTCCGCTCGTTGAACGCGTCGGTCGCGGCGAGCACGAAGATGAGCTCGCGGACGCCGGCCGCCGCGGCGCGCTCATACCCTCGTTCGTTCGCGACGAGCGCGACGTACGTGACGTCGTCTCGGCGCGGCAGCGCCGCGACGAGCGCCTCGGCGTCCGCGAGCTGGGGCACGAGGTCGGGACGCACGAAGCTGGTCACCTCGAGCTCTCGCAGCCCCGCGTCGAGCAGCGCCTTCGCCAGCCGCAGCTTGCCTTCGGTGTCGACCGGAGTCGACTCGTTCTGGAGGCCGTCGCGCAGGCCCACCTCCACGATCGTCGCGCCCACGACACCCTTCATCAGATGACGCCCTCCCGTGCGAGACGGCCGAGCTCATCGGGCTCGAGCCCGAGCAGCTCGCCGTACACCGCCGCATTGTCGGCCCCGATCGTCTCGGGACCCAGCCATTCCACCGATCCCGGCGCTTCGGCGAACTTCGGGACGAGCCCCGGGATGGTGAGCGGCGTACCGTCCGCGAGCGAACGCTCGAGGAGCATGCCGCGCGCGCGATACTGCGGATCCCGCGCGATATCCGCGACGGAGTAGATCGGCCCCGCGGGAACGCCCGCGGCCTCCAGAGCGGCGAGGCACTCGCGCAGCGTCAGGCCACCCGTCCACGCGGCGATCGCCCCGTCGATGAGCGCCGCGTCCGCGGCCCTTCCGGGATTCGTGCGATAACGCTCCACCTCGGCGAGCTCGGGACGGCCGACGCACGCCATGAGGCGCTTGAACAGCTCGTCGGAGTTGCCGCCGATGACGACGAAGGCGCCGTCCGCGGTGGAGTACGTGTTCGAGGGCGCGACACCGGGGTAGGCGCCGCCCGAGCGCTCGCGGACCTCCCCGGAATACACGTACTCGGTCACCGCGGCCTCCATCAGCGCGAACACCGCCTCGTAGAGCGCGACGTCGACCGTGTCGCCGCGGCCCGTGCTTCCCCGCCGAAGGAGCCCGGCGAGCGCCCCGATCACCGCGAAGAGCGCGGCGATCTCGTCGGCGAGCGAGATCCCGGTGCGCGACGGCGGCGTGTTCGGATCGCCGGTGATGTAGCGGATCCCGCCCATCGCCTCCGCCACGGCCCCGAGCCCCGCTCTGCCGCGGTACGGTCCCGTCTGGCCGAATCCGGACACGCGGACGACGACGAGCTCCGGCCGCCCCCGCCGCAGCTCCTCGGGATCGAGCCCCCACCGCTCGAGGGTCCCGGGGCGGAAGTTCTCGATCAGCACGTCGCTCTGGGCGATGAGCCGCCGCGCCAGCGCCCGGCCCTCCGGCTTGCGCAGGTCCGCGGTCACGCACCGCTTGTTGCGGGACTGGACGCGCCACCACAGCGACGTTCCGCCGTGGAGGTGCTTCCAGTCACGGAGCGGGTCACCCCTGCCCGGAAGCTCGACCTTGATGACGTCCGCACCGAGGTCGGCCAGGAGGCGTCCCGCGAACGGGCCCGCGATCATCATCCCGAGCTCGATCGCCCGGATACCCGCAAGGGGACCCGGAGCCCGGGCTGGACCCGCAGCCGTGATCTGGGCGTCGATTGCGCGATTATGTCCGCTTTCTACACAACGTCGCTTCGGCTAGACTCGCTCCGAAGAAGAGATCCAGAAGGATCCAGGAAAGGACAACGGGTGCCGCCCGCCATCCGCGAGAGCAAGGGAGAGGTCATCGCCGCCTATCGCCGGACCGACACCGACACGGGGTCGCCGGAGGTCCAGATCGCGATCCTCACCGAGCGCATCAAGCACCTGACCGACCATCTCCGTACGGCCAAGCACGACAACCTCAGCCGTCGTGGCCTGCTCATGATGGTCGGACAGCGACGTCGCCTCCTCGCTTATCTCCATCGCAAGGACCCCGAGCGCTACCAGACGATCATCGGACGGCTCGGGCTGCGGCGGTGACAGCGCAGGCGTAGCGGACCGCACCCGCGAGAAACAGCCACAAGATGCCGATCAGCCGATCCCAGGCGACCATCAGCGACCGCTCGCTCACCTTCGAGACCGGCAAGTACGCCGCCCAGGCCGGGGGCGCCGTCACCGTCCGCTATGGAGACACCATGGTGTTCGCGGCGTCGACGGTCTCGAAGTCGACCCGTCCGGGCATCGACTTCTTCCCGCTGACCGTGGACTTCGAGGAGCGGCTGTACGCTGCTGGAAAGATCCCCGGCTCGTTCCCTCGCCGCGAGGGCCGGCCCTCCGAAGAGGGGATCCTCACGGCGCGTCTCGTCGACCGGCCGATCCGGCCGCTCTGGCCGAAGGGCTTCCGCAACGACGTCCAGATCGTCGTGTCCGCGTGGTCGAGCGACCAGGAGAACGACTACGACATCCTCGCCGTGAACGCGGCCTCGGCGGCGCTCACGATCTCGAACGCCCCGTTCGAGGGTCCGATCGGGTGCGTTCGGGTCGGCACCGTGGGCGGCAGCCTGTCGCTCAATCCGACGATCCAGCAGATGGAGGAGAGCGAGCTCGACCTCGTCGTCGCGGGCACGAAGGACTCGATCATGATGGTCGAGGCCGGCGCGCAGGAGATCGCCGAGGACAGGCTGGTCGAAGCGCTCGCGCTGGCGCAGGAAGGCATCGCCAAGCTCTGCCAGGCGCAGGAAGAGCTCCAGCGCGCCACCGGGAAGCCCAAGCTCGAGCCCGTCGCGCCGACCCACGACCCCGCGGCGCACGCGCCGGTGCGGACGTTCTTCGAACAGAGGATCCGCGCCGCTCTCCGCGATCCCGATAAGGCCAAGCGCGAAGCCGGGCTCGACGAGCTGAAGGCCGAGGCGACCCGGCGCTTCGTGACGGAGGAGGGAGCGATCACCCCCGACGAGGTCTCCGCGGAATGGGAGAACGTCCTCGAGCGGGAGTTCCGCACGGCCGTCGTCCGGGACAACCTGCGGCCAGATGGGCGCGACACAAAGGCGATCCGGCCCTTGTCGATCGAGGTCGGCGTCCTCCCGCGCGCGCACGGGTCGGGACTGTTCCAGCGCGGGCAGACCCAGGTGCTCTCGGTGGCGACGCTCGGGCCGTCGGGCGACGAGCAGATCATCGACACGCTGTCGCCGGTCGACACGAAGCGCTACATGCACCACTACAACTTCCCGCCCTACTCCGTCGGCGAGGTGCGCATGATGCGCGGCGCCGGCCGCCGTGAGATCGGCCATGGGGCGCTCGCGGAGCGCGCGCTCCTCCCCGTCGTCCCGACGAAGGAGGAGTTCCCGTACACGATCCGCGTGGTAAGCGAGACGCTCGAGTCGAACGGCTCGTCGTCCATGGCATCCACGTGCGGATCGACGCTCGCGCTGATGGATGCGGGCGTTCCGCTCAAGACGATGGTCGCCGGCATCGCGATGGGCCTGATCGTCCAAGACGGGAAGCACACCATCCTCACCGATATCCAGGGACTCGAGGACCACTACGGCGACATGGACTTCAAGGTCACCGGGACCGACACCGGCGTGACCGCGCTTCAGATGGATATCAAGGTCAAGGGGATCACCCTCGACGTCATGCGCGAGGCCCTCGCCCAGGCGCGCGAGGCGCGGCTCTTGATCCTGCAGGAGATGCGGCAGGTCATCGACAAGCCGCGCGCGGAGCTGAGCCAATACGCGCCGCGCATCGACACGATCCGGATCCACCCCGACAAGATCCGCGAGGTCATCGGTCCAGGCGGGAAGATGATCCGCGCGATCCAGAGCGAGTCCGGCACCAACGTGGAGGTCGAGGACGACGGCACGGTGCGGATCACGGGCGCGAAGCCGGAGGGCCGCGAAAAGGCGCGCCAGATGATCGAGGGCCTCACGAAGGAGGCCGAGGTCGGCGAGGTGTACGACGGCAAGGTGACCCGGATCATGAGCATCGGCGCGTTCATCGAGTACCTCCCCGGCAAGGAAGGTCTGGTGCGCGTCTCGGAGCTGTCATCCGGGCGCGTGAACAACGTCGAGGACGTCGTGAAGGTCGGCGACAAGGTCAAGGTGAAGATCGCGGAAGTCGACCGCCAGGGGCGCGTGAACCTCTCCATCCGCGCCGTCGACGAGGGCGACGCGGGTGGGTTCGACCAGCGCCAGAGAGCCGAGCGCGAGCGATTCCGCGAGCGTGAAGGCGCCGGCAGCGGCTTCAGGCCGCGTCCCGGTCCGGGTGGGGGAGGCTTTCGTCGGAGCGGGCCACCCCGCTCCTAGCGACAGGGTCCCCGACGCTCTCGCTCATCCTCCCCGCGTACAACGAGGCTCGCCGGCTGCCGGCGAGCCTCGCGCATTGCGCTGACTTCTTCCGCGCACGGTCGCTCGAGGCCGAGATCATCGTCGTCGACGACGGCTCGACCGATGGTACGCGCGCCGCGTTCGCGGAGATGGTGGCGGTGCTGCCGCAGGCCCACCTTGCATACCGGCTGCTGCCCATTCCGCACGCGGGGAAGGGGGCGGCCGTCCGCGCGGGAGTGGCGGCCGCGAGCGGCGATCCGATCGTCTTCCTCGACGCCGACCTCACGATCCCCGTCGAGAGCATCGACGCATTCCTCGAGGCGATCGCCGGTGGCGCCGACATCGCCGTCGCTTCGCGCTACGTCGAGGGTGCGGTCGTCGAGCGGCCCTGGTGGCGCGTGTTCATGGGCATCGTTTTTCACGCGTGCGTCCACCTCATCGTGCCGGTCGACGTCAACGACACCCAGTGCGGCGGTAAGGCGTACACCGCGGAGGCGGCGAAGCACCTGTTCCGCACGTCGCGTCTGAACGGCTTCGCGTTCGACGCGGAGGTGATCTTCCTCGCCCGCAGGGAGGGGTATCGAGTGGCGGAGCTGCCCGTCGAGCTGCGGCAGCTGGGCGAGACCAGCATCGACTTCCTCACGGACACCCTCCGCATGCTTCGCGACCTCGTGTTGATCCGTTTCAACGCGACCGCGGGGCGCTACGGGGCGGTCCGGCCGCCGCGGCCATCGCCCAAGCCGAGTCTCGGGCCCGGGGAGTGAGGGCAATGAGGGGCCGCTTGGGCCCCTCATACCCCCGAGCTGGAGCATCCAAAGTGCCCAAGGCCCTCGCAGTCAGCCACCCATGCGGACACGCGCGCCGGATGGAGGCGAGGCTCGCTGAGTGAAACTCCTCGACAGCTTCGCGACCGAGGTCCCAGAGGGGCCCTGGTCGTCACCGCGGACGACCTGGGCTTCTCACCGGCGGTGACGCGGGGCATCCTCGAGGCGCACCGGAACGGCATCGTGCGGTCGGCCTCGCTCCTCGTGACGTATCCCGAGAGCGCCGAGGCGGCCGGGCTCGCCGCCTGCGAGAGGGGACTAGAGGTCGGCCTGCACCTCGACCTGGTCGGCGCGGGCCCGGCGGCCGATCCATCGGCCGTCCGCAGCATCGTCGACCGTGAGGGCCGGTTCCATCCTCTCGGCGTGTTCGTCCGCCGGATCCTCACCGGACGCGTGCGCGCCTCGGATATCGCGACGGAGGTGCGCGCCCAGGCGAGGCGCGCGCGCTCGTTCGGGATCTCCCCGCTCGCCTGGGATTCGCACCGGCACGTGCACCTGATCCCGTTCGTCGCGCGGGTCGTCGGCGCGTTGGCCCGTGAAGAAGGCGTGCGCTGGCTGCGGCGCGGGCGCTCGCCCCGCGCCGCGCGCGGCTGGAAGCCGCGAGCGCTGTCCATATCGACGCTCGCGAGCGAGGGGTTCTTTCGCGGCATCCCGGGCAATGACTGGTACCTGGATCTGTCGTCGTGGCGCCCACAGCCTGACCCCGCCACGCTCGGGCGGCTCCCGATGACGCGTGGCTCGGGCGAGCTCGGGTGCCATCCCGGCGAGATCGACGATCGGCCGGACCCGGCCGATGCGCTCGCCGGCCGCCGCGTGGCCGAGCTCGCTCTGCTCACCGAACCCGCGGTCCTCGCGGCGCTCGGTCGCGCGGTCGCGTGGCGCGTTCCGGCCCGCTCGGCGCGCGGGGGCTGATGCCGGGATCGACGACCAGCGGAGCGCTGCGTGAGGCCCTCCAGCGCTACCGGCAGACGCGCTTCGACGCGCGCTGGCTGGTCCATGGCCGCGCGTTCCTGTCGGACCTGCCGTTCGTCGAGCAGTACGTTCCCCGCCACGGCTTCATCGTGGATCTGGGCTGTGGCCAGGGCCTGTTCAGCAACCTGCTCAAGGAGGTGTCACCGCAGCGTCGCGTGCTGGGGACCGACATCGACGCGCGAAAGATCGAGATCGCGAGGCGGACCATCCAGGGGCGCGAGGGCCTGCGCTTCGAGGTCGGCGACATCACGACCGCGCCGCCACCACGCTGCGACGCGGTCGTCATCGTGGACGTGCTGTACCTCCTCCCGCTGGAGGAGCAGGAGACAGTCTTGCGCAACGCCGCCTCGGCGCTAGCGGAGAACACGCCGGTCATCGTGAAGGCGCAGGAGAGATCCGCCGGACCGAAGTACGCGCTCACCTACGCCCAGGAGATGCTGAGCGTCAACCTCGGCTTCACGCGAGGCGGCCGCCGCCTCCATTTCGCCTCACGCGACGAGGCGCTCGACCTCTTTCGACGCAGCGGCCTGCTCGCGCACGTGGTCGAGATGCGGCGCCGGCCGTACACCGACGTCGTCTATCTCGCGCGAAAAGCGCCGCCGGTCGCGTAGGGTCCGCAATAATCTGCCGATGATGGAAGAGCCAGCCGACCTCCAGCTCGCCTCGCTCGCGGCCGACATCCGCGCGTGCACGGCGTGTCCGCTGCATCGGAGCGCGCGGCAGGCCGTGCCGGGCGAAGGCAGCGGCACCTCGGGCATCCTCGTGCTCGGCGAGGCGCCGGGTTACCACGAGGACATCCAGGGACGGCCGTTCGTCGGCGCGGCCGGTCAGCTCCTCGACGAGCTGCTCCGGGACATCGGCCTTGACCGCTCGAGCGTGTTCATCACGAACGTGGTGCGCCACCGGCCGCCCGAGAACCGCGACCCGCTGCCCGAGGAGGTCCTCGCGTGCGACCAGTGGCTGCGCCGGCACATCGAGGTGCTGAGACCGCGGGTGATCGTCACGCTCGGCCGTCACGCGATGTCGCGATTCCTGCCGGGCGAATCGATCTCGCGCATACACGGGAAGCCGCGACGCGCGGATGGCCAGCTGCTGTTCCCCGTGTACCACCCGGCCGCAGCGCTGCACCAGCCGTCGCTCCGCGCCGAGCTCGCCGCCGATTTCCGTGCGCTCGCGGCCTTCCTCGCCGGATCGGCGCAGCCACAGACCTCCGAGCCGGCCGCGGAGAAGCCGGCGGATCAGATGACGCTCTTTGGCTGAGCTTCGGCGAGGAACATCGGCGCCGCTGCGCGTGATCCCACTCGGCGGAGTCGGCGAGATCGGGAAGAACATGCTCCTCGTCGAGCTGGGCGAGGACATCCTGATGGTCGACGCCGGGCTCATGTTCCCCGACGAGGGGATGCTCGGCATCGACCTCGTGATCCCCGAGATCGGCTACCTCCGGCAGCATCGCGATCGGCTTCGCGGGATCGTCATCACGCACGCGCACGAGGACCACATCGGCGCGCTGCCGTACGTGCTGCGGGAGTTCGGCACGGTGCCGATCCACGGCACGAGGCTGACGATCGGGCTTATCCGCACCAAGCTCAAGGAGCATCGCCTCGCCGAGCGGGCCGTGTTCCGCGAGGTCATCCCCGGCGAGCGCTTCGCCGTCGGACCGTTCCAGTGCGACTCGTATCGCGTGTGCCACAGCATCCCCGACGCGGTCGGCGTCACCGTCGACACGCCGTACGGGACGATCGTGCACTCCGGTGACTGGAAGTTCGACCACACGCCGGTCGACGGGCGGCAGACTGACTTCGCGCGGCTGTCGGCGATCGCGGCAAAGGGCGTGCTGCTGCTGCTCTCGGACTCGACGCGCGCCGAGGTGCCGGGATACACCCCGTCGGAGCGGCACGTCGGCGAGATCCTCGACGGGATCATGTCGCGCGCCGCGGGCCGCGTGATCATCACCACGTTCGCCTCGAACATCTCGCGGATCAAGCAGATCGTCGACATCGCGGCGGCGTGGGGGCGCAAGATCGCGATCGTCGGCCGCTCCATGGAGAATTACACCCGCACCGCTCGCGAGCTCGGCTACCTCGAGTACCCGGAGGGCGCCATCGTCCACGCGGCCGAGACCGGCAAGCTCCCCGACCACGAGATCTGCATCATCACGACCGGCAGCCAGGGAGAGCCCACGAGCGCCCTCTCCCGCATGGCGCTCGGCGACCACCGCCACGTCGCGGTGAAGAACGGGGACACCGTCGTCATGTCGTCGAACCCGATCCCCGGCAACGAGGAGCTCGTCTCGCGCACCGTCGACAACCTCTTCAAGCTGGGCGCCGAGGTCATCTACGACGCGGCGGTGCGCCCGCACGTCTCCGGACACGCCAGCCAGGAGGAGCTGAAGCTCCTGCTCAACATCCTGCGGCCGAAGTACTTCGTCCCCATCCACGGCGAGTACCGCATGCTCGTGCGGCATGCCCGCATGGCGGTGGATCTCGGGGTGGAGCCGGACAACGCCTTCGTCATGACCAACGGGGACGTCCTCGAGTTCCGCCACAGCGGCGCGAAGCTCGGCGAACGCGTGCAGGCGGGGCAGGTCTACGTGGACGGGCTCGGCGTCGGGGACGTCAGTCAGTCGGTGATGCGCGACCGGTGGTCCATCGGCAGCGACGGCGTGTTCCTGGTCGTCATCACGATCGAGCGGCAGACCGGAGCGCTCGTCGCCGGACCCGACATCGTGACGAAGGGATTCGTACCCGAGCACGATGCCGCCAAGCTCATCGAGGAGGCCCGGCAGCGGATCATCGACGGCCTCGGCGAGGCCCAGACCGGCGAGCACCTGGCGGAGGCTGTGGCGCTGAAGGACGCCATCCATGCGAGCGTGGCGTCGTTCCTCTACGAGCGGACGAAGCGCCGCCCGATGGTCCTGCCCGTCATCATGCAGGTGTGAGGAAGGCCACCGACCGGCCGGCAGTACGCCGGACAGCCCGTTCGCGCGACAGCGGGCTCGAGAGCGGCCTGCACGCGGAGACCGCCGGCATCGCGCTGCTCGTCTTCGCGCTGCTGTCCGCGGTCGCGCTCGTCGCGGACCAGGGCGCGCTGCTGCACTGGTGGCGATCCTCGCTGTTCTCCGTTCTCGGCTGGGGGGCGGTGCTCGTGCCGCCAGCGCTCGCGCTCGTGGGAGCCGCCGTGGCGTTTCCGTCTCTGCGGCCGGGTCTGGTGGCCCCCGCGGCCGCCGGCGCCGTGCTCCTC
>JALYKU010000256.1 GCA_030774595.1 Chloroflexota bacterium
ACGAGCTTCGCGCGCCGATGGCCGGCCTCCTGAAGGCCGTGCACGTCGTCGAGGGGGCCACGGTGGAGCAGGGCGACGCCATCGCGACGCTCGAGGCGATGAAGATGGAGAACGAGCTGCGCTCACCTGAGCGCGCGCGCGTCGCCAAGCTCGCGGTCGCGGCGGGCACGAAGGTCGAAGGGGGCGCGCTGCTCGCGATCCTCGTCAGCGCCGACTGATGCGTCGCCGACTCGGCATAGCGGGCGCCGTTCTCGCCGGCCTCCTGCTCGTCGTCGGGCTCGCGAGCACGTTCATCGTCACGCGAGCGCTGCCCACGATCCGGGGCGAGTTCCGACTCCTCGGCCTGCGCGAGCGCGGGGAGGTGGCGCGCGATGTCTACGGCGTGCCCCACGTCTACGCCCAGAACGCGCACGACCTCTTCTTTCTGCAGGGATACGTGACCGCGCAGGACCGCCTGTTCCAGCTCGAACTCTACCGTCGGACCGGCCAGGGCCGGCTCGCGGAGGTCCTCGGCGAGCCCGCCCTCGAGGCCGACAGGTTCATGCGCACGCTCGGCCTCGCGCGCGCCGCCGCGGCCGACCTCGCGGTCACCGGCAGCACGACCCGCGACGCGCTCGAGGCCTATGCGGAGGGCGTCAACAAGCTGCTCGATCAGCAGCGGGACGCTCTTCCGCTGGAATTCGTGATCCTGGGCTACCGGCCGGAGCCGTGGACCGCGCTCGACTCGCTCATCGTGACGAAGCTGGAAGCGTATGACCTCGCTGGCAACTTCCGCGTGGAGCTGCTGCGCGCGGACGTCGTGCAGCGGCTCGGAACGGCGGCGCTCGCATCCCTCCTGCCCGATGCGGATCCCAGGCCGCCGTCCGGCCTGTCCGACGGCTCATGGGCCGTGGTCGCGCCGCTATTGTCCCCTGCCGCTTCCGCTCACGCCATCGCCGACGATCTCCTCCTGGGAGCGGGCGGTCCCGAGGGCTCGAACTGCTGGACCGTCGCCGGGAGCCGCTCGCGCACGGGGCGGCCGCTGCTCGCGGGCGATCCTCACCTCGGCGTGCGCAATCCATCGATCTGGTACGAGGTCGGCCTCGAGGGCGCGGGATACAAGGTCGTGGGCTTCGCCATCCCCGGGATACCGGGCGTCCTCACGGGACACAACGCGCACGTCGCGTGGAGCTTCACCATCGCCTACACCGACGTGCAGGACATCTACGTCGAGCAGCAGGATCCCACGGATTTCCGCCGCTACATGTTCCGCGGAGCCGCGGAGGCCGCGTCCGTACTGCGCGAGGCCATCGGGGTCAAGGGACGCGCGGATCCCGTCGCTCTCGACGTCGTGATCACGCGCCACGGGCCGATCATCACGCCGCTTCTTCCCGGCCGTACGTCACAGCTCGCGCTGCGGTGGAACGCGCTCGATGCCGGCCATACCATCGATGGCCTCCTCGCGCTCAACAGGGCCGAGGACTGGACGACGTTCCGCTCGGCCGCGGCGCAGCTGTCCGGGGCGACGCTCTCCGCCTGTTACGCGGACACCGCCGGGCACATCGGCTACCAGTTCGTGGGCTCGCTCCCGCGGCGGACCGCCGGCGACGGAAGGCTTCCCGTTCCCGGCTGGACCGGCGAGTACGAGTGGGACGGCCAGGTACCGCCGGAGCAGCTGCCGTCGGTCCTCGATCCGGCCGCCGCGTACGTGGTGAACGCGAACGATCGCCCCACCGAGGACCACGGCTCCGCGGCCTTCGTCGGCGAATGGGATCCGGGGTTCAGGGCCGCACGCGTGCTCTTGGAGCTGCGGGATGCAAGGGACGCCGATGTCGAGCGCTTCCGCGAGATGCAGGCCGACTACGACTCGGCGCCCGCACTGCGCTTCCGCGACGTGATCCTCGGCGCCGCCGCGCGCAGTCCCCTGGCGGCCCGCGCGCAGGCGCTGGTACGGGAATGGGATGGCGTCCCGTCCGCGGACTCCCCCGCGGCCGCGGTGTACGAGGCGTGGCTCGTGCGCATGTGCGAGCGCGTCTTCAAGGACAAGCTCGGCGAGGCGCTCTTCGCGGACTACCTGAACTACGGCCGGCCGTCGTTCGCCCTCTACCGGCTGGTCGCGCGCGCGACCGATCCGTTCTTCGAGGAGCTCGGCGATCCGATCGGGCGCGGCCGCGACGAGATGGCCGCGCGCGCGCTCGACGACGCGTCGCGCGATCTGCGCGACCGCCTCGGAGGCGAACCGGACCGCTGGAAGTGGGGTGACCTGCACCGCGTCCGCTTCGACCACCCGCTGTCCGCGGTGCCCCCGCTGGACCGGCTGTTCAGCATCGGTCCGCTCGCCCGGTCCGGCGACATGTACTCGGTGAACAACGGCGCGTACAAGCTGGGCAAGCCGTATATGCTCTCGAGCCACGCCTCGTATCGCATGATCGTCGACCTCGCCGACACCGACCGCTCCTGGTCGGTGCTGCCGACCGGCGAATCAGGGCAGCCCTTCGCCCGCCACTGGGGCGACCAGACGACGCTGTGGGCCGAGGGGAGGCTCAAGGCGATGCGCTTCTCGCGCGAGCGGCTGGGGCAGATCGAGGGCGCGCTGTTCTTTCGCCCCCGATGAGACTCCCCGCGGCCAGAGGCGACTGCGCGACACTGGAGCGATGACCGCGTCCGATCGCAGCCCAGACCTCGAGACGTGGCGGCGGACCCGCTACGCCGACGCCGTCCGGCGCATCGCGGAGCGCGGCCGCTTCATGACGACATATGGAGCCGATCTGCCGCCGCTGTACGCGCCGGATGCCATCTACGCGGAAGCCGTGGACCAGCTCGGCCAGCCCGGGGAGCCGCCGTACACCCGAGGGGTGCAGGCCACGATGTATCGCGCGCGCCCGTGGACGATGCGGCAATACGCCGGATTCGCGAGCGCGGAGGAGTCGAACGAGAGGTACCGCTACTTGCTCGCCCAGGGCCAGACCGGGCTGTCCGTGGCGTTCGACCTTCCGACGCAGATGGGCTACGACGCCGACGATCCGCTCGTCCAGGGTGAGGTGGGCAAGGTAGGCGTCTCCATCTCGAGCCTCGCGGATCTCGAGCGGCTCTTCGAGGGTATCCCGCTCGGCGAGGTGACCACCTCGATGACGATCAACGCGACCGCGGCGATCCTGCTCGCCATGTACGTCGCCCTCGCGAAGAGGCAGGGCGTGGCGAAGGATCGCCTCGGCGGGACGACGCAGAACGACATCCTCAAGGAATACATCGCGCGGGGCACGTATATCTTCCCGCCGCGCCCCTCGCTGCGCCTGGTCACGGACCTCTTCGCGTACTGCGCCGAGAACCTGCCGCGCTGGAACACGATCTCCATCAGCGGCTACCACATCCGTGAGGCGGGCGCCGACGCAGTGCAGGAGCTCGCGTTCACGTTCGCGAACGCGATCGAGTACGTGAAGGCCGCGGTGCAGGCGGGCCTGCCGGTCGACCGGTTCTCGGGACAGCTATCGTTCTTCTTCGCCGCCAACGCGACGCTGATCGAGGAGGTGGCGAAGTTCCGCGCGGCACGCCGCATCTGGTACCGGCTCATGCGCGAGCGATTCGCCGCGGCCGCGCCCGCCTCGCTCGGGCTGCGCTTCCACACTCAGACCATGGGATCGACGCTCACCGCGCAGCAGCCGCTGAACAACATCGTCCGCACCACGATCGAGGCGCTCGCCGCCGTCCTGGGCGGGACCCAGTCACTGCACACCAACGCGTACGACGAGGCCCTGGCGCTTCCCAGCGAAGAGAGCGCGCGGATCGCGCTCCGGACGCAGCAGATCATCGCCGAGGAGTCGGGCGTCGCGGACACCATCGACCCGCTCGGCGGGTCGTACGCCGTCGAGCGGCTCACCGCCGACATCGAGCAGCGTGCGCTCGCGCGCATCGCGGCGATCGACGAGATGGGAGGCGCCCTCGCCGCGATAGAGCGCGGCCACCAGCAGGGAGAGATCGAGGAGTCCGCCTACCGCTACCAGCGCGCCGTCGAGCAGCGCGAGCGGCTCGTCGTCGGTGTGAACGCCTTCCAGACCGACGAGCCCGCGGTGCGCGACGTCCTGCGCGTGGACGACACGGCGGCGGTACGGCAACGCGATCGGCTCGCGGCTCTCCGTGCGCGGCGGGACGTGGCGCGGGTTGATGCGCTGCGTGCCGAGCTGCGGCGCGCGGCGGAGGGAACGGCGAACCTGCTCCCGCCGATCATCGCCGCCGTCGAGGCGGACGTCACGCTCGGCGAGATCTGCACGGACCTCCGCTCCGTGTTCGGGACGTACGACCCGCGTGCCTGACGAGGCCGCCCTACGCTCGGGGTGCACCCTGCACCACGTCGCGATCGTCGTGCCCTCCATCGCGGCGGCCCTGCCGTTCTATCGCGACACCCTTGGCCTTGAGGCGCGCGAGATCCGCGAAGTGCCGGAGCAGGCCGTCCGGATCGCGTTCCTCGGTGCTGGGGAGAGCCTGGTCGAGCTCGTGGAGCCGCTCGACGAGGTCTCCGGGGTGGCGCGATACCTGGGCGAGCGCAAGAAGCCGTCGCTCCACCATGTGTGCATCGCGGTCGATGACCTGCCCGGAACGCTCCGAGGCCTCGAGGATGCCGGCGTGGAGCTCATCGATCGCGAGCCGCGCCAGGGTGCCGAAGGGGACGTCGCATTCATCCACCCCCGCGCATCGGGAGGCGTTCTCGTGGAGCTCATCGACCGCTCGACGCTGCACGAGTGATCCGGCGAGGGGGAGCATCCCCCCGCACGCTCGGCATACTTTCCCCATGACGAAGCCTCGTGTCGCGCTGACGCTCTGCGGGCATGACGCCGCGCCCTGCCGACGGGCGCGCGACGAGTACGTGAGCGCTCTCGAGCGCGCGGGCGCGCTCGTCGTGGCATGCGGTCCGCGCGACGATCCGCACGCCGACTTCGACGCGCTCTGCCTCTCCGGCGGCGGCGACATCGACCCTCTGCGTTACGCCGCGGAGAACGCGGCCTCGCGGGGCATCGATCTCGACCGGGACGCCGCGGAGTTCGCCCTCGCTCAGCGCGCGCTGCTCGACGACATCCCCATCCTCGGCATCTGCCGCGGTTTCCAGCTCCTGAACGTCGCGCTCGGCGGAACGCTCATCCAGCACGTCGAGGGGCACGAGCAGCGGCTGGCGGACGCCGTCCTGCACATCGCCGTCCCCGAGCCCGGCTCGCGCCTCGCGGATACGTGTGGCGCCGAGCCGCAGAGGGTCAACTCCTCGCACCACCAGGCCGTGACGCCGGCAACGCTCGCACCCGGGCTTCGGCCGACGGTGCTCGTCGACGGATCCGTCGAGGCGTTCGAATCGCATGACCACGGGTTCGTTGTCGGCGTGCAGTGGCACCCCGAGCGTACGCAGGAGGTCGACGCGGCGGCGACGCGGATCTTCGACGGCCTCGTCGGGGCCGCGGCGGGGAGACTGGCGCCCGCGACGATAAAGGAGAGTTGACGACCGGCCACTTCCGCCTGGCGGCGACCGCGGACGTGCAGCTCGAGGACGCGAGCCGGCGGGTCAGCATCCCCCAGGCCGGACCGGGAGCCGCGGCGGACACGCCCGCGACCGTCACGGTGTCCCGCGGCGTGCCCGTCCGCATCGCCTCGCTGTCCAGCGATGCCGCGCTCGACCGGCTCGCACGCCAGGCGGCGCTCGCATCAGGGGCCGAGATCGCCGCGGCGCTGCGCGCCGACCAGCCGCTGCCCTTCGGTGAGCGCGCGGCCTCCCTCCGCGACGCGTCCGCGGAAGCGCTGCTCGTGCAGCCAGGCGCCGGGGCCGGCGACGACCTCGTCGATCTTGTGGAAGCGTTCCGCGCGGGCTGCCCCGACCAGCATCCGTC
>JALYKU010000257.1 GCA_030774595.1 Chloroflexota bacterium
CCGCGGGAGCGAGCGACGACTACATTTGTCTCAGGATGAGCGCCCGAGAGACCATGCCGACCCGCCCGACCGCATCGAGCGAGCGCCGTTCGATCACGGTCCTGTTCGCCGACATCGCGGGTTCCACCTCGATCGCCGAGCGCATGGATCCGGAGGACTGGACGACGCTCGTTGGCGAGGCGTTCAAGCGCATGACTCGGACGATCGAACAGTACGACGGGACGATCGCGCGGCTCATGGGCGACGGCGTCCTCGCGTTCTTCGGAGCTCCGATCGCCCACGAGGACGACCCCGAACGCGCGGTGCGCTGCGGGTTGGACATGGCCCGAGCGATCGACGAGCTGGGCGCGGCCCAGCGCGCAAAGGGCGCGAGCGATCTTCGCATCCGCGTGGGGATCAACACCGGCCCGGTCGTCGTCGGCATGATCGGCACCGAGACCGCGAATGAGTACACGGCGATGGGCGACGCCGTGAACGTCGCGGCAAGAATGCAGGCGACGGCGCGGGCCGGCAGCGTGCTCGTCGCGGCGGCCACGTATCGCTTCATTTCGCCGCTCGTCGACGCGGTCGACGTCGGCTTGCTGGAGCTGAAGGGCAAGACCGACGCGGTCCAGGCGTACGAGATCGCCGGCCTCAAGGCCGGAGCGAAGGCCACGCGCGGTCTCGTCGGACTTCGCGCCCCGATGGTCGGGCGCGATGCGCAGCTCACGCGGTTGCGCGACGTGTTCGGCGTGGTGCGGGCCCGACAGGGTCGGGTCGCGTGCGTTCTCGGCGAGCCGGGCATGGGAAAGACCAGGCTGCTCGCGGAGCTCCGGGCCGACATCGAGCGCGCGGACGGGTCGGTGCGCTGGATCGAGGGACGCTGCCTCTCCTACGGCGAGGCGATCCCCTATCACCTCGTGCTCGACCTCGTGCGGTCGCTCATCGGCGTGAGCGGCTCGTCGGAGGAGTCGCAGGTCGCGGAGGCGCTGGAGCATGTCCTGCGCGATCTGCTCGGTGACGCTTGGGCCGAAACATATGCCTATCTCGGCCACCTTCTCTCGCTGCGGCTCACGGCAGAACAGCAGGCCCGGCTGTCGGTCCTCGAGACCGAGGCGATCAAGCGCTACGTCTCGTCGCTCATCCTGGTGCTCCGCGCGGTCAGCGCCCGCGGACCGGTGGTGCTGGTCTGTGACGACCTGCACTGGGCCGACGCCGCCTCGGTCGACACACTCCTGCAGCTCCTCCCGTCGCTCGCGGGTTTGCCGGTGCTGTGCATCATCAGCTCGCGCGTCGAACGCCAGGCGGCCGGCTGGCGACTGATCGCGGGCGCACGCGACCTCTTCGGGGACGCGCTCACCGAGATCCGCCTCGATCCGCTCTCGCTGGACGACAGCCGCGCTCTCGTGTCGAACCTGCTGCGCATCGAGTCGCTGCACGCCGACACGCGGGATCTCATTCTGGCGAAGGCCGAGGGAAACCCGTTCTTCGTTGAAGAGGTCATCCGCATGCTCATCGACCGCGGCGCCATCGTGCGCGAAGGGGACCGTTGGATCGCGACGGAGCGCGTCGCCGGCATCGACATCCCCGACACGCTCCAGGGTCTGCTTCTGGCCCGCATCGACCGGCTGCCGCAGGAGAGCAAACGGACACTTCGCGTCGCCTCGGTCATCGGCCGGCAATTCGGCGTGACCATCCTGGAACGTCTCCTCGAGGCGAAGACCTCGTGACCGTGCAGGCCGAGCTCGTAACGCTCGAGGCCAGCGGACTCGTCGCGATCGCGGCGCTGCAGCCGGAGCTCGAGTACCTCTTCCGTCACGCCCTGGTCCAAGACGCCGCGTACGGCTCGCTGCTCAAGCAGGATCGCCGCACCCTGCATCGCGCCGCCGCGGAGACGCTGCTGGCCCTCTACCCGGAGCGCAAGAGCGAGCTCGCCGCCGTCATCGCGATGCACTTCGAGAAGGCCGGCGACGCGCCTCGGGCGAGCGAGCATCTCGTTCTCGCCGGGGAGCACGCCCTGGAGCGTTTCGCGCACCGGGAGGCCGTGGCGTTCTTCAATCGCGCCTCCGCGCTCGCGGACGAATCGCAGCGCGAGCTGCGGCTGCGCGCGGCGGTCGGCAGTGCGAAGGCGGGCTGGACCTACAACGAGCCGGGCGCCGACATCGAGCGGTTGGAGCGCGCGCTCGCCGGAGCCGATCGCATGGAGCGCCAGCATCTGGCGGACGCGTACTTCTGGGTCGCGTTCCTGCGCCGCCAGCGGGGCGGAGTGC
>JALYKU010000258.1 GCA_030774595.1 Chloroflexota bacterium
CGTCCATCCGGCGGCGCCGGCGTGCCGCGTGCGTTGCTGACGTCTCTCGAGGATCACCTCGTTTCGCTGCCCGGGGTTACGCTCGCGCGCGTGGAAGTGCGGCCCACCGGTGAGATCGTCGGCATCCATCTCATGGTATCGGCGGGGGTCGAGACGGGTGCGCTGACCACGGCCGTGGAAGAGACGCTGCGCACGACCTTTGATCTCCGCATAGCCCCCGAGCAGATCTTTGTCGCGCAGGTAAACGCGCGGACGGGTGCTACGTCGGGGCGGCCCGGCAGCGAGGAGAGCCTCCCGTCCTTGGACCCGCAGCGGTCCGGCGACCTCCGTTCCGAGCTCGCCGAAGACCACCCACGGCTGCCTCGCCGAGTCTACTTCGAGGATCTGGAGGTCCGCCGCTCGCGAGTGTCTGGCATCACCTGCCGCGTGTCACTTCGCAAGGGAGCACTCGTGCTCAGCGGCGAGGTCACGGGCGCATCCACCGAACGCTCGCGCGCCGACCTGGCGGCGCGGGCCACGCTCGCCGCGCTGGGCGCCGCCGACGTCGCCGCCCAGACGGCCGCGATCGACCACGTGTTGCTCATCGATGCACTCGAGCGCCGCTACGTGGTCGTCGCCGTCGCGGCGCGGCGCGGCCGCGAGATCGTTCCGCTCACGGGGGTGTGCGAGGTACGCGAAGACGTCGAGACCGCGGCGGTGCTGGCGACGCTGTCCGCCACCAACCGGTGGCTCGCGCGACAGTAAATCGCGCGTTGCACCTCGGCCGCGGGCGCGCCATCTTCCGCGCCATGCGCATCGCCATCGGTTCGGATCATGCCGGCTTCCATCACAAGGAGCGCATCAAGGAAATCCTGGCGCGCTGGCATCACGACGTAACTGACTTCGGCACCCACTCAGCCGAACCGGTGGACTATCCGGAGTTCATTCGCTCAGTGGCGCTCGCCATCGCCCGTGGAGAGTTCGAGCGCGGTATCGTACTTGGCGGCTCGGGCAACGGCGAGGCGATCGTCGCCAATCGCGTGCGCGGTATTCGCTGCACGCTCTGCTGGAATATCGAGTCCGCGCGCTATGCCCGACTCCACAACGATGCGAACGTCCTTGCGATTGGGGAGCGACTCGTCGCTGCCGCGGAGCTCGAGCCGATCGTGCGAACGTGGTTGGAGACTCCGTTCGAAGGCGGACGGCATCAGCAGCGCATCGACCAGATTGACGCCTCCACGTGCATTCCAACCGCGCCCTCATGACCCGTCTCACTCGCCTCCTCGCGATCGCGCTTCTACTCGGCACTGCGCTCCTCGGCGCGGGCGCCGCCATGCACCCGATACTCGGCGGTGATGGGGCCGTGCAGCTTCGCGTGATCTCCAGCATGACCATCTGGCGCACGATGCACCTGTGCATGCTCGCCGGAACGGGACTCATCGTCGTGGGCATCTGGACCCGTCTCACCGGGGCGCCCGCGAGCGACCCGGTCGGCGGCGCGGTAACCGCCGCCCTCGTGATCATCACAGTTGGTATCGCATTCGATGCGCTCAATACGACCTTCATGGCCGGGTCGGCATGGCGGATGGCGAGCGCGTTTGCGGCGGGTGACAACACGATGCCGGCGCGCTTCGAGGTCATGCATCCCGTCGGGCTGATGGCGGCGCGCTTCGGAAACTTCCTCATCGCCTTGGGGGCGATCGTGCTGGGTGCCGCCGAGTGGATGAGCGTGGGACGCCCGCGATGGCTGGCCGTGCTGGCGTGGGGGGCGGCTGCGGGCGGGCTCGTCGGCGCGGTTTTCTTCGACGAGGCACGCCCGGAAATGCTCGGCGCGGTTGCGCTGCTGTCCGGATGGCAGGCGGGTGCCGCCCTGCTGGCACTGGTGAATACCCGGCGCCGCCGCACCGCGAGCTAGTCTTTCAGAATTTCCTTCGCCGCATTGTAGCCGCAGGCACCCATGACGCCCCCGCCCGGATGCGTGGCGGCGCCGCAGAGATAGAGATTCTTGATCGGTGTACGGTACTGCGCCCAACCCGGCAGCGGACGCATGAAGGCGAGGCTGCTCAGCGACATTGTTCCCTGCATGATGTTGCCGCCGGTGAGTCCGTAGCGCGACTCGATGTCGCGCGGTGAGAGCACCTGCCGGTTGATCACCGACTGCTTGAAGTTCGGCGCGTACTCGTTGAGGATGTCGAAGCAGCGATCGGCGAACTTCTCCTTCGCCGCATCGTAGCTTGTCGAGTCCTCGGCGCCTTTCACGTTGTAGGGGAAGTACTGAATGAACATCGACATGAGGTGCTGCCCCGCGGGAGCGACGGTGGGATCGACGACGGAGGGCAGTGTGCACTCGAGAATAGGATTGGCCGATGGCCGGCCGTATTTCGCGTCGTCGAAGGCCTGCTCGATGTAGTCCAGCGTCGGCGAGATGTGGATCGTGCCGCGGTGCTGCGGGCCAGCCTGCGCTCCAGGGACCGCCGTGAAGTTCGGGAGCTCGCTCAGCGCGACGTTGATCTTGAAACTCGCGCTGCTGTAGTCGAGTCCCTTCACGCCGGTAACGAAATCCGACGGGAGATCCTTCTCGTCGCAGAGCTTGAGGAAGGTCACGTGCGCATCGGCGCCCGACGCCACCTTTGCCGCGTGGATCTCGGTGCCGTCCTTGAGCGCGACGCCAATCGCGCGGCCATCCTTCACGAGCACCTTCGCGACTTCCGCGTTCGTGCGAATCTCGGCGCCCTTCGCCTTGGCCGCTCCGGCGATCGCGTTGCTGATCCCGCCCATGCCGCCACGCACGTAGCCCCACACGCCGCGGACCCCGTTGCAC
>JALYKU010000259.1 GCA_030774595.1 Chloroflexota bacterium
GGCCGAGGTCGTACTGGAACGTCTCGCGCTCCTCGGGATCCTCGGACGCCGGTACCACGAGCGCGATCGTGGCGGCCGACCCGGCGATGTGGGCGCCGTACTGCCAGACGCTCGCCAGGTCACGCAGGCGGTCGGGGTGCGTCACGACGACGAAGTCCCACGCCTGCTGGTTCATCGACGAAGGCGACCGGCGCGCCGCCTCGAGGATCCGCTCGAGCTCGTCCTCGGGGATCGGTCGTTCCGTGTAGGTCCGTACGTTCCGCCGAGCTCGCAACGCGTCCCAGGTGTCCATGCCGGTAACGATAGTCTCAGCGATCAGAGACGGAGAACAACGCCCACTCGCCAGGGACACCCTTGAGTTCATGGACACCGCGGTTCTCGAACGCGATGCCCGAGCCTGCGACGAGGTCGACGACGGTGCGCGACACGAGGATCTCACCGGCGCCGGCCCGTGCGGCGACGCGCGCGCCGGTATGAACCGCGATCCCGGCGATGTCGTCACCGCGGAGTTCCACCTCACCCGTGTGGAGACCGGCACGGATCTCGATCTCGACCGATCGGAGCGCGTCTCGGATCGCGAGCGCGCATCGGATCGCGAGCGCGCATCGGATCGCGCGGGCCGGCCCGTCGAAGGTCATCAGGAACCCGTCGCCGGCGATGTTGATCTCGCGCCCGCGATGGCGTTCGAGCTCGTGACGCACGATCCGGTGGTGCTCATCCAGGAGCTCCTTCCATCGCCGATCGCCCAACTGCGCGGCGCGCTGGGTCGAGCCGACGATGTCGGTGAACAGGATCGTCGCGAGGACACGGTCGACGCGAACGACGTCGCGCACCCCGGTGAAAAACTCCTGTGCTTCCGCGACGATCTCCTGCGGGTCACCCGCCCAGTAGGCCTGACCCGCGCCGGGGAGTTCGCGGTAGACCGCCCCGGGTACATGCTCGGCGATGTACCGGCCCATCGCGGTGCTGACGTGCATCGTTTCGGCCCGATGGAGTACCAGGGTCGGCACGTGGATCGCGGGCAGCACCGCGCGAACGTCGAGTCCGAAGATCATCTGCTGCACGGCGAGCGCCATCCCCGGGCTCGCCGAGATGCGCTGGTAGCGCACCAGCCATCGCTCGAACCGCTCGTCGCCTACAAGTTCGGGCGCCCACATGGGGAGGACGGCCGCGCTCGGGTACTCGGCCGCCATGGCCTCGCGGGCCTTCGTGAGGTACGCCGGCGGCGTTCCGATGGGGTAGTCCTCGGCCCACTCGGTCCGGGCCGCAGTGTTGACCACCGCGAGCGAGAAGACCCGCGCGGGATATGTCGCCGCGAGGAGCAGGGCGACGGTTCCACCCGTTCCCGTCCCCAGGACGGCTGCACGCTCTGATCCCGCGGCGTCGAGCGCCGCGACCGCGTCTTCCATCCACTGCTCGGCCGTCGGCGCTTCGCCGGCCGGCAAGGGGTCCGAGGCGCCCATGCCGCGCGGGTTGAAGAGGATCAACCGCGCGAACCGGGCGAGGCCCTCCAGGAATCCCGCGAGCCTCGGCTGCTCCCACTGCTCGTCGATGTGGTTCAGCCACTCGGCAACGAAGAGCAGGTCGAACTCGCCCTCGCCGACGACCTGGTACGCGACGTGCGCGTCGCCGAGCTTCGCGTATCGCGTCTCCGGTGCCACCGGTCAAACCCTACGCGTCCCGCCTCAGATGCGGCGGCGGTACCGGGAGATCGCGAGCGGCGCGAACACCGCGGTGATGGCCACGAGCCAGATGATCGACTTGAGCACGGGACTCGCGACGGGCCCTCCGAGCATCAACCCTCGCGTCGCGTCGACGACGGACGTGATCGGGTTCACCTTCACGAAGGCCTGGAGCCAGCCGGGCATCGTCTCGGGACGGGCGAACACCGAGCTGGCGAACGTGAGCGGCAGGATGATCATGAAGCCCCACGTGTTCACGGCCTCGGGAGTCTTCGCGGTGACGCCGATGAACGCCATCGGCCAGCACAGCGTCACGCCGAACGCCGCGACCAGCACGAACGCGCCGAGGCCACCGAGCGCGCCGCCGCCGAAGCGGAACCCCAGCAGGAGCCCGAAGCCCATCAGGATGACCTCGCCCCACAGGATGCGCACCGCGTCCGCCGTGATGCGACCGGCGATCACCGCCGAACGCGAGATCGGTAACGAGCGGAACCGGTCGATGAGCCCGCGCTGGAAGTCCACGTTGAGCCCGAGCGCGGTGGTGAACGGCGTGAACGCGATGCCCTGAACGAGGATCC
>JALYKU010000260.1 GCA_030774595.1 Chloroflexota bacterium
GAGCCCGTGATCGTCGAGGAACGATAGCAGCGGCAAGACGTGCTTGCGGCTCGAGCCGGTGAGGTCGCGCGCACGCGCGACCGTTATGGAGCGCGACGCCGCGAGCTCGTCGATGACCTTGCTCCCGAACTCGAAAACGGCCTCCGGGAGGAACACGGCATCGGTCCCGATGCGCACGAGGTCGCCGCGCTCGGCCAGCGCCGCGACCAGCTCCCTGTCGACCCCGTGCTCCGATTCGAGCACCGCCGCGGTCGGCGGCTGCAGTGGATCGCGCGCGAGCGCAGCCCGTGCCTCCTCCCACCGCCGTTCCATTTGCTCGTCGATCGCGGATCGATGGGCGGGCAGCGCCAGCATGCTGCCGCGTTCGGCGACCCGACCTGCGGCCACCAGGCGCGCGACCAGCGCGCCGAAGCGTTTCGCGGGAAGGCCGACGGCTCCGCGGATCTCCTCGCGCGGCGCACCCGACCGGAGGGGCGCGCGCCGGTGGACCATGGCGATGGTCCGCTCCACCCGGACCGCGATGGCCTCGAACGCCCCGGCGGACACGGCCGCATCCGCGAGCGTCACGGCGGCACCCGCATTCACGAGCTTCGCCAGCGCTTCCAGGTACTCGGCGCTGCCGAGGCCACTGCGCTCCCCCGCCTCGGCCGGCGTCCGCGGGACATCGAGCGACGCGATAAGCCTCGCGTCGGGCGAAGGCGCGGTACGGCGCTCGAGCGCCGCCACCGCGGCCGAACGCCGGCGGACGCGCTCGGCGGAAACGTCGGCGATGGCGCCGCCGCCGAGGGTCTCCGAGGGCGATGGCCTGCGGATCACGACGCGGTCCGTGATCGTGGCCGCGAGCGGCGCCGCGAGCCGAAGCTGGATCCAGCCGTCCGCGCCCGGTGGGATGGCGCCCGACTCGAGAAGGGAGACGCGGGCCATCATTTCGGCCGTACCCGTGTGCACCTTCACGGTCTCGTCCTGCCGGATCGCGTCGCTCGCCGCCGGGAGGATGCGAACGCGCATGCCGATGAGCGACGTCGGCCGGAGCTGCTCGGGACGCGAGAGGACCATGCCTCGACCGACCTCGTTCTTGTCCACGCCGGACAGGTTGACCGCGACGCGGCTCCCGGGCACGGCCACGTCGATGGACCGGCGATGAGTCTGCAGGCCGCGGATGCGGGCACGGCGGTCGCCGGGGACGACCGCGACCTCGTCGCCGACCGCGAGAGAGCCATCGATCAGCGTGCCGGTGACCACCGTACCGAACCCGGACATCGTGAAGGCGCGGTCGATCGCCATTCGTGGGCGGCCGATGTCGCGGCGCGGCGGAGCCTCGCCGAGAACGCGCTCGAGCACGATCGGCAGCTCGTCCAGGCCACGGCGATCGCGCGACGAGACCTCGACGAGCGGCGCCGCGGCGAGTGGTGAGGATGAGAGGGTCTCTCGCACCTCCCCGCCCACCAAGGCAGCCCACTCGTCGTCCACGAGGTCCCGCTTCGTCAGGACGACGACGCCTCGTTCGATGCCCAGGAGCGAGAGGATCGCGAGGTGCTCGCGGGTCTGCGGCATCACTCCCTCGTCGGCCGCGACGACGAGGACGACCGCATCGATGGCACCGACTCCGGCGAGCATGTTCCGGATGAAGTCCTGGTGCCCGGGGACATCGACGATCCCGACGTCCGCGCCGCCGGGGAGCCGGGCCCATGCGAACCCGAGGTCGATCGTCATGCCCCGCTCGCGCTCCTCGCGGAGCCGGTCGGGGTCCATCCCGGTCAGCGCGGTGATGAGCGTCGACTTTCCATGGTCCACGTGGCCCGCCGTCGCGACGACGCGGAGGCCGCTCATCCCGCCGCGCACGTCGCGAAGAGCAGCGGGACGACGCCGAACGCGAGGACCAGGAGAACGACCACCCAGACGGAGAGCACCACCGCCGTCGCCCGCACCGGGATGAACGGGCGCTCCTCATCGGCACGCCGGCGACCGTCACCCGGACCAGGCGCCCTCCTCATCCGGCCGGCGTCACTTCGCGTGGTGCCGGGTCACTCCCGGGCGGCGATGCACTCGATCTCGACCCGCGCGCCCCTCGGCAAAGAAGCGACGCCGACCGTCGCGCGCGCGGGACGATGGCCGCCGAAACGCGAGCCGTACACCTCATTCATCGCGTCGAAGTCGCCGAGCTCCACGAGGTAGACGGTCGTCTTCAGGACACGCGAAAGGTCCGAGCCCGCCGCGAGCAGCACCGCCGAAAGGTTGTCGAGAGCGCGTCCCGTCTGCGCCTTGATGTCGCCGGCCACGAGCGCGCCGGTCGCCGGATCGAGCGCGACCTGACCCGAGCAGAAGACCAGATCGCCGAGCACGAGCGCCTGGCTGTACGGGCCGATGGCGGCGGGTGCGTCATCGCTCGCGGCGGTCCGGATCTCCACTCTATCCATGCTATGCGCGCAGGGCGGACCTGACGACGCGGGCCAGATCCTCGTCATCTTCGGGCAGGACCGTCCGCATATCGAGCACCACGCGCCGTTCCAGGGTCCGGGCGACGACCGCGGGCGATGCCGCGCGCAGCCGCGCCGCCACGCCCGTCGCGCTCACGGCGCGTATCGCGACGGCCCTCGAGGGCTGGGTCTCTTCGGGCAGGGAGCCGCCGCCCACGGTGGAGCGCGTCTCGATGACCTCCACGTCGATCCCATCGCCCGCAAGGAGCCGGGCGAGCGCCCGCGCGCGTCGATCGAGGGCGGAGCTCGTGGCGCCGATCATCCGCCACACCGGCAGATCCACGGCGGCGCGGCCGTCGCGGTAGGCCGCGAGCGTCGCGACGAGGGCGGCCAGCGTCAATTTGTCCGGGCGGAGGGCGCGCATGAGCGGGTGGCCACGGAGCTTCGCGACGACCGCGGCATTTCCCACGGCGACGCCCGCCTGCGGCCCGCCGAGGAGCTTGTCGCCGCTGAACGTGACCGCGTCGGCCCCGGCGGCCACGGCTTCCTGGACGGTCTCCTCGCGACCGAGTCCGAACGGAGCGGTGTCGAGCAGCGTGCCGCTCCCCAGGTCGTGCACGAACATGATCCCGCGCTCGTGCGCGAGTGCCGCCAGCTCGGCCGACTCGGCGCGCGCCGTGAAGCCGACGATCTTGAAGTTGCTGGCGTGCACCCGGAGGATCGCCGCTGTGCGCGGCGTGATCGCCGACGCGTAGTCGCGTGTGTAGGTCCGGTTCGTCGTGCCGACCTCGACGAGCTTCGCGCCCGACCGCGCGAGGACTTCGGGGATGCGAAAGGATCCACCGATCTCGACGAGCTCGCCTCGCGCGACCACCACCTCCTTGCGGTTCGCCAGCGCGGCGAGCGTGAGGAACACGGCGGCCGCGCCGTTGTTCACCACGAGGCCATCCTCGGCGGACGTCAGCTCGGCGAGGAGTCGCGCGGCGTGACCGTGCCGCTCACCGCGCCTGCCGGCGGCGAGGTCGTACTCGACGCTCGCCGTCCCCGCCACATCGGCGATCGCAGCGAGGGCGGCCGCGGAGAGCGGCGCGCGGCCGAGGTTGGTGTGAAGGACGACGCCGGTGGCGTTGAGCACGCGGCGGAGCGAAGGTGCGTCGCGCTCCGAAAGGTGAGCCCGCGCCCGCGCGGCCACCTCCGATGCGACCAGCGCCGCGCCATTGACTCGTGCCTCTTTCAGCACGTCACGCGCGGCGGCGCGAAGCCGCTGTCGCATGGCTCCGCGCTCGCCACTCGCTCGAAGGACCGCATCGACGGATGGAAGGGCGCGCCGCGTATCGGTCATGCCGCGATCACGTCGAGCGCCGCGGGACGAACGCGGAGCGCCAGCCGCCTGACGTGAACGACGTCTCCGTCGATCTCCGCGGCGGAGGTGCGCTCCAGCTCGATATCGACGGCGCGCGCCCGCGACGCGACGATCGAGTGCCCATCGACGTGCGTACCCTTGTACAGGCGTGCCAGGGCACGGAGTGACGCGAGCGTCCCGAGAGCTCCGGCCAGGGTCACGTCGAGCAGTCCATCGTCGAGGCGCGCCGCGGGGGCGCAGCGCATGCCCCGGCCGAAGTGCGTTCCATTCGACGCGATCGCCACCAGGAAGCGGCCCGAACGCTCCTCGCCATCGAGGCGGACGCTCATCTGGAGAGGCCGGTACACGCCGATCGACGTGACCGACGCGGTGACGTACGCGAGCCTGCTTCCGATCACACGGGCGTGCGCCTTCGCGCGCTCGGCGACCTCGCCGTCGATGCCCACCCCGGCCACGTTCAAGAACACGCGTCCGTTGGCCTCGCCCACATCGATCGTCCGCCGGCTGCCGCGCGCCAGGAATGCCGGCAGATCGCGCGCGCGGCCGGGATAGTCGAGGGCGCGGGCGAAGTCGTTGCCGCTGCCCATCGGAAAGAGCGCGAGAGCAGCTCGCGTCCCGACGAGCCCGTTCGCCACCTCGTTCGCCGTGCCGTCGCCTCCGACGGCGATGACGGTGTCGTAGCCTTCCGCGGCAGCCTCGGCCGCGAGACGCGGTCCCTCGCCCGGGAGCGGCAGCTGGACGACGTCGGTGCGAAGCCCGGCATCCCGCAGCAGCCGCGCCAGGCGCGGAGCCAGCGAGGCCGCGCGGCCGCTGCCTGCGGCAGGATTGACGATCGCGAGCGCGCGTCGATCGGCGATGGGCGCTACCGGCTCCCTTCGCACGCCGTGTCGATGTCCATGCACCTCTGGCCGCGTCGCGGCGGGGTCCCGAACATACACACATTCGTCTATCGTTGTCCTCTGATGGCACGCCGCAGTCGCACCCGGGGTCGCGCGCGCCCGGCGCAGCGCGCGACGACGACCATTGCCCGCCACCCGATGCCGCGCGCCACCCGAGCGCCGGTCAGAGGCGGCGCCGCTCGGGCCACCGGCACGCCGTCGTCATCCCTCGAGCGTGCGGCCGCATGGGAGCGGGGCTATGTGGTCAAGGACTTCCGCCGCATCGGCATCGTCGTCGCGGTCATGTTCATCCTGTTGGCGCTCAGCGACGTGGTCGTGCACCTCCTTCAGCCGTAGGGGCGACGCGCGGCTGTACCGATACACTCGCCGCCGCGGCGACCTGGTACAAGGGCTCGTAGTTCAGCGGTTAGAACGCGCGGTTCACATCCGCGAAGTCGCTGGTTCGATTCCAGCCGAGCCCACCGCCCCCGGCTTTCGCTGGAATCAGACGCACTTCGAAAGCGTCCGACAAGGAAGCGGCTCGCAAGAAGCTGGCGGCGGCCAAGAGGCACGGCATCGAAATCTCGCCCGACGACAAGATCGCGAAGGCGGCCCACAGCCGAGCATCTGTGCGGGCCCGGCGCGGCTAGTTGCTCGGAGCGATCCCGCCCATCGCCAGGACCTGGATCGAGCGCATCAGGTAGCCGAAGTCGAACGGCTTGCGAAGTACCGCCTGTGCCCCGCGGACGGTCATCCGCGTCGGTGAGAGCGAGCCGGAAAGGACCAGGACGGGCACGTCCTGGCCGTCGGGTGACGCGCGGAGCCGACGGAGGAACTCATATCCGTCCATGACCGGGAGCAGCAGGTCGAGCAGGATGACGTCGGGCTCCCAGCTGAGGACGGAAAGCCCCTCCTCCCCGTTGCAGGCAAGCTTGACCGCGTAGCCTTCCTCGGCGAGCAGCGCCCCGTAGAAACCGCGGACTTCGGGCGAGTCCTCGATCGCCAGGACGCGGAGCGGGCTATGGTGCGAACGGGAGGTCATATGCCAAGCAACAGTAGGTGGCCCTCCTACGACGGATTCACCCCTCGCTTGTCCGCCGGCGTCCGACAACGACTCATGGCCGAAAATGCGGTCGTCCGCCGCCACCACGAGCCGGGAGCCTGGAGACGCGCCGGTAGGCTTCAGAGGTGACGCGAGCGCGGTTGAAATTCGCGCAGGGGGAGCCGATCGAGTTCGCCCTCGACGACATCGCTGACTACGGCCCCGAGATCACAGGGTTTCGCGCGTGGGTCGGCGCCGTCTTCGCCTCGCCGGAAGGGCGATGGATCATCCGGTTCGCCGACGACACTCTTCTCGGATTCCGGCGGGACGAGCTGAAGCGCGCGCGGCTCATGGAAGGTGGCGTCGAGCTCACGCTCGGCGGGGACCAGCCGCGGGACGTGGCGGTGAGGGAGCCCGACGTCGTGTCGTACGGCCCCGAGCCCGAGGGCGTGCGCGCGTGGCTCGGACGGGTGCCTCACGCAAGCGGCGAGGCGTGGCTCCGGCTGCGCGACGGGCACGAGCTGCGGTTCAAGGCCGGCGAGGGCCCGCACATCTCTTTCCTCGAGCCGGCGGGGCGCACCTAGCCCGCGACCGCTCGAGGGTCAGTGACAGGCCCCCTGTCCCTGGTCCAGGACGCGCTCGTCGGTCGCGATGAAACTCCATGCGTATGCGTTCGGCGCGAGGGTGAGCTGCAGAACGCCGTAGACATCGGCGAGGACCGCTTCGCTGTTCGGTGCGCGGGCCGACACCGGATACAGGCTGCGTCCTCCGGTGCCGACCACGAACTCGCGGACGCCTTCCGGCGAGCCCCGGCCATCCGCGTCCTGTGGCGCGAAGCGCTCGTAGTCGTGATCGTGGCCGGATAAGACGACGTCCGCCCGGCCATCCACCAGCGCCTGCCACATCGGACGCAGTGCCGGCTCGCCGCCGTGCAGTCCGGAGCTGAAGAGCGGGTGGTGCCAGTAGGCGAGCGTGCAACGCGCCTGGCTTCGCGCCAGATCCTCGCGGAGCCACCGTTCCTGCGGCGATCCGGCCGCGCAATCCACGATGGAGCAATTGCTGTTCAGCACGACGACGTGCCACGTCCCGGCGTCGTAGCCGTACCAGCCCTGGCCGCGCGCGCCCGCCGCTGCGCCGAAGTACGCAAAGTATCCGGCGGCGCCCGCCGTGCCGTAGTCGTGGTTGCCGACGGCGGGATGTGTGCGCGACCGATGACGTCCCCACGTGGGGACGTAGCACCTCGTGAAGTCGGTCGGCGAACCGTCCTCGTAGGCGTTGTCGCCGAGGGTGAAGACCTCGCCCTTGATGTGATCGATGAGTTTCGCTGTCGCCTCGTCGTTGTCGGTGTTGCAGGCGGCGATATCGCCCGCACCCACGAGCGTGGCCGTGGGGTCGGTCGGAGGCGGCGAGGGCGGAGAACTTGGCGCGACGATCGCCGCGCGTCCGGGCGGAGCGCACGCGACGGCCACCGCGACGCTCACCAGGAAAATGCACCGCGCAAGGGCACGACGGGACCTGGCGCATCCGAGCCGCGTGTCGATCATCGAGTCAGCGTACCGGTCGGCGCTCTGCTCTAGCGGATCGTCACCGACCCCGCGCCAGTCGTGACGTTCACGCTCACGCGGTCCGCCGCAGCCGCGTACCCGGAGGTGTCGTGCCGAGAGCCGTTCGTCGTCACGCGCGCATTCGTCACGTTGCTGCTCATGAGCGCGCCGGCCGTCGTCACGCGCGCTTCCACGCCGTCGGGGATCTCTATCGTCACCGACGATGCCCCGCGGAGATTCGGACGGGCACCTCGCCGCTGGGACGCGGGAGTACGAGCAGGACGCTGCTCGCGCCCGCGTTGAGGGTCGCGTCCGTGACCTTGACGTCGCGCAGGTCGATCGTGAAGTCGCCGGCGTCGAGCGTCAGCGCCGTGGGAACGTCGTTCGCGACGCGCAGCCCGACCTCCTCGCCGCCACGCGCGGCCGAGCGCCCCAGAGCGGCCAGCGGCGCCCGAACGCGATGTCGATGCCCAGCAGGATGACGAGCACCGGCCACAGTCCCAGGAGCGCGGTGACCGAGAGACCCGGCAGCAGCCCGTAGTTCGCCAGCAGCGCGACATCCAGGCTCCGCGGCATCTCATCGGCCTCGAGCCGCAGCGCGCGGCGAAGCGCGGGCGAGCCGTCCCGGACGTCGGCGGCCGCTTCGCTCGCGACGAGGCGCGCGCGCTCCCGCGCACGGGTCCGTCCCGCCGAGCGGGCCTCATTGATCGCGATCCGCAGAAGCCAGTAGCGGGCGGGCCGGAGCGGTCATAGCGATCGAAGGCCCGGTACGCCTTCAGGAAGGTCGCGTTCGCCGCGTCGCGCGCGAGGTCAGGGTCGGCGAGCAGCCGAAGGGCCACTCCGTAGACCTCGTCCTGGTGATCCCGCACCGCGTCGGTGAATGACGCCGCGCGGACCGCGGCGGCGGGCGATGCCCCCTGGCTCGCGGCGGGTGCGAGCACGGCCGCGGCGGTCACAGTATCCATACGCCCGCACTTGCGGGTGGATTTCACCGATGCCGCCGTGATGCGCGGAGATCAGATCGGCGGCGGCAGCAGCCGCAGGAGGATCGAAGAGACCGCCTGGATGGCGAGGAGCGCGACGAGGGGCGAGAGATCGATGCCGGCCGCCGCGGGGAGCGCGCGGCGGATCGGACCGAGGATCGGCTCGGTCACGTTGTACACGAACGCGTTCAGGCCGAACGGCAGCTCGATCTGGACCCACGACAGGATGACCCGGGCGAATATCGAGAGCGTCAGCGCTCCCGCCAACACGTTCACGAACGCACCGACGAACACGATCAGGAAGCACGTGGCGCACATGCGTCAGCCCCGCGGGGCAGGCAGGTCGAGCTTGTAGCGCGACGGCGTCGGTCCCGACTGGCCCTGGTACGACGAGCCCAGCTCGGGCGATCCGTACGGCCGCTCCGCGGGCCTCGAAAGGGCGAAGAAGGACAGCTGGCCGATCCGCATCCCCGGGTAGAGGGTTATGGGGATCGTGTTCACATTGGAGAGCTCGAGAGTGATGTGGCCATCCCACGCCGGATCGATGAATCCCGCGGTGCTGTGGATCAGTAGCCCGAGCCTCCCGAGCGAGCTCTTGCCCTCCACCCGCGAGACGAGGTCGTCGGGCAGGCGGATGCGCTCGCGCGTGGAGCCGAGCACGAACTCGCCGGGATGAAGGATGAACGGCCCGTCGGTCGCCTCCACCAGCTCGGTGATGTCATCGAGTGGGCTGGCGAGGTCGATGTACGCGTGGCGACTCGAGCGGAACACCCGGAAGCGCCAGTCGAGGCGGATGTCGACGCTCGCGGGCTGCACGCACGCGGGATCGAATGGGTCGACACCGATGCGGCCGGAGGCGATCGCGGCACGGATGTCGCCGTCAGAGAGCACCACCCGCGCGAAGGATACGGTCCGGTCAGCGTCTTCGGGCAGGGCGCGACGCCGCGGGCGGTCTGTCCATCGGCAGCGCGATCTGCTCCGCCACCCGCCGGTCACGTGCGGCTTCGCGGAGCCGCACGAGCGCGCTGAGCTCGTCGTACAACGCGTCCGGGTCGTCGAGCCGCGCGTACACGATCTTGAACCGCAGATAGCCCATCGGATCCGCATCCGCGAGCCGCTCGAGGACCATCTCCCCCACCCGCTGCGAAGTGATCTCGGACGCGCCGCTCTGGCGGATGGTGTTCTCAATGTCGGCGATGATCGCGGTGATCTTCTCGCTCGAGAGCGATTTCGAGCCGCCCTTGGCGATGGCGCTGGCGAGCTTGCGCCGGTCAAATTCTTCGCGCGAGCCGTCCCGCTTCGTGACCTGGATCCGAGCGGATTCGGACCGCTCGAACGTGGTGAATCGCTCCTCGCAGCGGTCGCACGCGCGCCGACGGCGGATGGATCCACCCTCCTCGGCTTCGCGGCTGTCGATGACGCGCGTCTCGGCGTTCCCGCAGCCTGGGCAGCGCACGTCCCCAAGATATGGGAGGCGGCGCACTAAATCTAGTGGCCAACGCCCAACACGTGACCGTCGCTACCAGGGCGGCGAGCGCTCCGACCCAGACGGGACTCCACGAGACGGGCCGTGCCGACCAACTCTCATC
>JALYKU010000261.1 GCA_030774595.1 Chloroflexota bacterium
GGGCACGAGCGAGCGGCTCGGCCGCGGATCGGGCAGCGCCCGCAGGAGCCCCGCGGTCGCGGAGAGCTCGCGCGCGCGGGACGCACACAGGCCACACGCCGCGAGGTGAGCGGCGACGCGCGCACGCTCGGCCGCGTCGAGAGCATCGTCGACGTACGCGGACAGCAGGTACTCCGGATGCGGTCCCATCTCACTCATTCCAACGTCCGGCGCCTGCGGTGGTTCCCTCACCCCTTCGAGCCCTTCCAGCCGCGCTCCACGAGGGCGTTGCGGACGGCCACACGTCCGCGGTGGATCCGCGACTTCACGGTGCCGATCTCGCTGGTCGTGATCCGCCCGATCTCCGCGTAATCGAAGCCTTCCACGTCACGCAGCAGGAGCGCGGTGCGCTGCTCGAGCGGGATCCGCAGGAGCGCCGCTTCCACGATCGCGACGGCCTCGCGGTCGGCTGCGATCTCGGAGAGCTCCGGGCCGCCGGAGGGGTGCTCGCTCCAGCACGGACCTTCGTCGCCGTCGTCTGGCGCGTCCAGCGGGAGCTCGCCGTGCCGCTTGCGCGCGCGCAACACGTCGATGGCGCGATTGGTCGCGATCCGGAACAGCCACGCACGCGGCGACACACCCTGGAACGAGCCGATCGACCGCCAGGCGGAGAGAAGCGTGTCCTGCACGACGTCCTCCGCGTCGGCCGGCGCGCCGAGCATCCGCAGCGCGTGCCGGTACAGGCCGCGCTCTTCGGCGCGCGCCAGCTCCTCGAACGCCCTGGCGTCACCGGCTCGCGCACGCTCCATGAGAGCCTGCTCGTCCGTCCCGTGGTTCATCGTGCCATCGCCGTGCCGCCCACTTCAGGGTAGAGTGTCGCGGGTGTCGGGCCATGGCGCGCCGCGGAAGCGTGTCATCGTCATCGGCGAGGACGATGCCCCGATCGCCATGCTCCTGAGGGACGCGATCAACGACGAGCCCGCCTATCGCTCGGTCATCGTCGCCGATGGAGCGATGATCATGGAGACCGTCCGCCAGGAGCGCGCCGATCTCCTCATCCTCGACCTCATGCTGCCCGGATTGAACGGCATCGAGGTGTTCGACCGCGTGCGCCAGGACCGCGCGACCAAGGACCTCCCGGTCCTTTTCGTGACCGCCGCGCGCGGCCGCTTCGAGAAGCAGATGCGGGAGCGGAACGTCACCAATGTCATCGCCAAGCCGTTCGATCTGAACGTGCTCCTTGACACGGTGCGGTCGCTCTGCCCGGCGGACCGCGACGACGCGTAGCAGCAAGGCCTCACCCGCGACCGCCTTGGCGACTTCGGCTCAGCAGCGTTCCCGCTTCGCGCGATTGGCCCGCCACGCGGCCTCGATCGCCGTGGATGTCGGTAAGGCGATCGACATCGCGGCGGTCGCGATCGTGACGCGCAAGGGCGGCCGGACGAACTTCGCCACGGCGTCGGATCACGCGGCGGAAGGGGAGATCCTGCGCCGCCTGCGCGAGCTGGATGGCTCGGTGCCGATCCTCGCCGAGGAGAGCGCGCGCGACGAGCTTCGGCGCTCGGAGCGGCTGTGGGTCGTCGATCCGATCGACGGGACGCTCAACTTCAGCCACGGCGTGCCCTTCTACTGCGTCGCGATCGGCTACGTCGAGGATGGACGCGTGCGCGCGGCGGCGATCCACGCGCCCCGTGTGCGGGAGACCTTCATCGCCTCGGAGGGAGAGGGCGCGAGGCTGAACCGCGCGCGGCTCGCCGTATCGAGAGTGCGCCTCGCGCGCGACGCGTTCGTGGTCACGAACCTGTCGCGCGGCGCGGCGGGCAGGGCCGACTCGCGCTTCACCCAGCTCAATCGGACCTGCGCGCGCCTTCGCGTGACCGGCTCGGCGGCGCTCGAGATCGCGTACGTCGCCGCGGGACGCTTCGACCTGTTCGTCCACGAGCAGCTGTCGCCCTGGGACATCGCCGCAGCGGGGCTCATCGCCCGTGAGGCGGGCGCCACGGTGGTATCCCTCCGCACCGGCCACGACGCGGCGTGGGACGAGCCGCGCGTCATCATCGGGAACGCGGCCCTGGTGAAGGATGCGGCCGCGAGCATGGACCTCATCCGCGCGAAGTAGGCGCGGGCGGACGTGCGAAGTCGGCGTGATCGTCGAAGGGCTCGTGAGCGCGCTAGCCGAGCTCGGCCTCCACGCTGAGCGCGACGTTCCCCGCCAGCGCCTTCGAGATCGGGCAGTTCTCCTTCGCGTCCTCTGCGATCTCGCGCAGCTTCTCCGGCGTCGCCCCGGGCGCCACCGCGCGCACCCGGAGGGCGCTCGAGAGGACGCCATTGCCGCCGCCCGCCATCGCGCCGAACGTGACGCTCGCCGCGGCCTCGAGCTCCGTCGGTGTCCAGCCGGCCTTGGCGAGGCCCGATGAGAGGGCCATCAGGAAGCAGCTCGCGTGCGCCGCGGCGAGCAGCTCCTCGGGGCTGGTCAGCCCCTCGTTGCCCTTACCTTCGGTCCTCTCCATCCAGCTCGTGGCCGCTTGCTTGAGCACGCCGCTGCGCGTGCTGACCGTGCCCGACCCGGTCAGCAGGTCACCCCGCCAAGTCGCCGTGGCCGCGTGCACCGTTCCCATCGCCTGACCTCCCGATCACCTTGCTTTCCGTGGAGGCTACGCGCTCCCGCGTGTGCGTTCTGGATGGTCCTTCGGCGCGAGACGCCGTACCGGCGGGCGCACACGCCGCGCCAGTCGCGCTTCCGGCGCCTGGAACGCAAGTGGCACACGTGGGAGGCCTACTGGCGCGATCCTCCCCAAACTAGAATGTGGCGACGCCGGAGTGGTGCAACGGTGACACGGGCGACTCAAGATCGCCTGGGCGAAAGCCCGCTGAGGGTTCGAATCCCTTCTCCGGCACCGGTTCCCGAAGCGAGTCCTTGGAGATGCCCCGGTCTCGCAACCGTCTGCAGGTCACTAACCGGGGAGACGCATGGTCACGCGCGTTCCGAGGTCGTTGCCCGCGCTCTCGATCTCGATCGTTCCGCCGTGCGCTTCGGCGACGAGCCGCGACAGATAGAGCCCGATCCCGACGCCCGCGAATGTCTTCGCGCGTCCGCCGCCACGGACGAACGCGTGCCCGAGCGAGCGGATCTCCTCGGGAGGGATGCCGATGCCCCGGTCTTCGACGACGACGACGAGCGCTCCGCCGTCGTCGGCCCGGACTTCGACGCGCACATCGCCGCCGGTCGGTGAGTACTTGACCGCGTTCCCGATGAGGTTCATCAGCACCTGCTCCAGCCGCGCCGCGTCGGCGCTCACCACGAGGATCGGCGGCGCGTCCACGGTGAAGCGGTAGCGGCCCTCCTCGGCGGTCGCCTCGACGTACCGCTGCGTCACGTCGCGCGCGAGCTGCGCCAGGTCGAGCGGCGCCTTCGTCGCCTCCAGCCGGCCATGGCCGGCCCGCGAGACCTCGAGCAGATCGCTCACGAGCGCGTTCATGCGGTCCACCTGGCGTTCGATCGTGCGCAGGTTCTGCTCGAGGGAAGGGATGTCGAGCGGCGTCTGTCCTTCGTGGCTTCGGCGGATGCGCGACCGGAGCAGCTGCGCGAGCGCCTTCAAAGGCGTGAGCGGCGTCTTGAGCTCGTGCGAGACGATGGAGATGAACTCGTCCTTTTGGCGGGCGATCTCGCGCTCCGCGGTGATGTCGTGGAGAGCGAGGACGCCGGCGATCACCCGTCCATCGGCGTCGCTGACCGGTTCGGCGAGCGCCTCCAGGATGAGCCGTCCACGGTCCGGCACACTCACCGCGTAGCGGCCGTGATGCGATCGCCCTCGGATGGCCCTCGTCAGCGGGCGCGCGTCGGGCGCCACGACCTCGTCGGTCTCGGCATCCCGAAGGTCGAGCAACGTCGCGATGTCATCCAGCGAGCTTCCGATGTGGTCGGCAGCCAGGCCGAGCAGCTGCTGCGCCGCGCGGTTCATCGCCGCCAGACGCAAGCCGGGGTCGCCGATCAACACGCCTTCGCCGATGGCGTCGAAGATCGCGAGGTGCAGCTGGCGTGCTCGCAGCTCCGAGGCGTACAGCTTGGCGTTCGTGATGGCCACGGCCGCTTGGCCCGCGAGGATGTTCGCGAGCTCGATGTCCACATCGTCGAAATCGCGCCCTGTGTCGCGTGAGTAGATGTTCAGCGCGCCCACGAGGAGCTCCTCGCGCACGAGCGGCACGGTCAGCAGCTTGACGAGCCCCTCTTCAACGAGTCCGGGCTCGGCGCGCGGGTCCTCACGCAGATCCGCCACCCGGTGCAGGTGGGGACCGCGGTACTCCGCGAGGACCGGATCCATCGGGATCGCCGGCATGGATGCGTACCGCGCCGAGAGGCCGCGCTGGGCGCGGACGCGCATGTCGCGCCGGGGGAGATCGACGAGCACGAGCGAGGAGGCGTCGGCGGAGGTGAGGACGCACGCGGCGTCGACGACATCTCCGGCGACGACGTCGACGTCCAGGCTGCGCTGCATCCTCTCGGTCACCTCGCGCAGGCGCCGCAACCGCGTCGTCTGATCCACTGCGGGAGTATCGGCCGCGCCCGCCGACCTGCGCTCAGCCATGCGCCGCATCCAGCAGGACCGGCAGGTCGTTCACGGAACGGACGAAGAAGCGGGCACCGGCGGCGCGGTACGCGGGCTCGTCATCGCCCGGGCAGACCATGACCGCGACGGCCTCTGGCGCAGGCTCGGATCCGTCGGCATATGCCTGGACCATCCGCAGATCGTCGAGCGTATCGCCGACGAACATCGCGCGGGTGCAGGCGAGCGAAGCGACCACGCGTCGCAGCGGGCTCGGGTCCGGCTTGCGGCCGTCGTCGTCGGTGGCCACCGGGACGTCCGCCGGCAGCGGCAGACGTTCCCGCACGTGATCCCATTCCGGCACCGTCCGGCCGGTGACCACGCCGAATTTCGTGATGCCGCGCGCCCGCAGCGCCTCGATCGTCTCCCCGCGCAGCAGCACCGGCTCGCGCGCCCGGAGCCCTTCCTCCCGATGCACGCGCGGCACGATCCCCCGCTGGTCCACCGCCTCCTGCGTCCCCGTGTAAAACTCCTCGAAGACCCCCCGTACCTCGTCGTAGGTGCGTGCGGGAATGTGGCCGCCGACCGCGGACAGCTCTCGCAGCGAGCGGCGCGCCGCCGCATTGGGATCGCCGCCGGCCGCACGGATCCCGGCCGTCGTGCGGTGCGGGGCGGGCCCTGCGAGAAGCCAGCGGTAGATGCCATACGACAGATCCCAGTCGTTGTTCCAGCTCCCCACCCGCTTGAAGAGCTTGACCGTCGCGCGATCGGTCGCGGGGCCATCGTCGACCATGCTCGCATCCTGCACGAGGAGCCACTGCACGGTCCGCACGACGGCCTCGACGTATGACGCGTCGACGTCGACGAGAACGCCGTCGACGTCGAAGACGACGGCGTCGATCGGACGGGCGAGCGCTACAGGCG
>JALYKU010000262.1 GCA_030774595.1 Chloroflexota bacterium
GGGTGGTTCTCGAGCAGGGTGCGCCATAGCGCGCGGATCTCTTCGCGCGCGAACCCGCCCGCGAAGGCGTCGAGCGGCTCGCATCGCTCGGTGAGGAGGCGCTCGCATGCGGCGTTCTCCTGCTTTATCCACGCGCGGGTCGAGTTGACCCCGCGGAGGATCGGCCGGTACTTCCCGGACACCATCTCTCCCGCGAAAACGCCGCGCGGCGCGGGGAGCTCCGCGATGAACCGCTCGAGCGACGCGATGCGCGCATCGACCCGCGGCGCCACCGCGCGGATGGCATCGACCGCGTCCGGAAGCCGAGGGTAGGCCTCGACATGGTCGTCGCCGACCATGAACAGCAGCGCGTCCCCGCTCGCGTACGGCGCCGTCCGGTCGAGGATGCGGGGCAGCACCCGGGCGACGCGCGCGCGCAGCGCGGCGGGCTCCTCCTCCACCGGACCGACGAGCGGGCGCGCGTTGGCGTAATGCGCGACCTGATGCGACGCCAGGACGCGGTCTCCCGACGGCGATTCCCACCAGAATTCGCTCCCGAGCTCCGCGCCCTCGTCACCGACGCCGCGCGCGAAGACGTAACTCGTGTACCCGAAGCCGCGGAGGACCTGGGGCAGCTGCGCGGGGTGGCCGAACGGGTCCGCGACGTACGCCACGCGCATCGCGCGGCCGAAGGTCGCCGCGACCCTCAGGCCCTCCTCGAAGTTTCGCAGGAGCGACTCGCCTGAGACCAGCAGAAGATCCGCGAGCACGTACCACGGACCGATCAGCAGCCGCCCCGCCTGGACCTGCGCGGCTATCCGGGGGCGGTCGGCCGGCCGGATCGCGAGGTGGTCCTCCATCGCGATCGTCTGCCCGTCGAAGGTGAACGAGCTGAAGCGCGCGTCACGCTCGAGGATGTCGAGGAGGCCACCGACCATCGGCACGAGGCGCTTGCGGTATCCTTCGAAGCGCTCGTACCACTCGCGGTCCCAGTGCGTGTGCGGGACGACGAACGCCCGCCAGCGCAGCTGGCGCCGGATCACGTCGACCCCGCGCGGCGCGAGCATGCCGGAGACGATGCCCAGGGCGGCGCCTCCGAGGACGTCGAACGGGTAGTGGACTCCCACGCCCACGCGCGACAGCGCGACCGCGATCGCAAGGAGCACGGCCGGGATGCGCAGCCGCGGGAGCACGCTCCCGAGGGCGAGGGCCGCACCGAACGCGAGCGCAGCATCGCCGGAGGGGAACGAGAACGACTCGGGGCGCGATATCAGCGGCTCAGCGGCACCAGGGATCGCGAGGAACGGACGGACACGGCGGAACACGAATTTCAGGAGCTCCGCCGTCACCCAGCCGTCGACGGTGCCGAGGAAGACCGTGAGCAGGGTCCAGGCACCGCGGCGGCCGAGCCCGCGGCCGCGCATCGCGCCGAGGCCGAAGAGCCACCACATCAGGCCGAAGCCGTTCGCGAACGCGAGGAGCACCGCGACGGCGGCCGTCACCGCGTTGCGCGAGGTGGTGATCGCGAGGTACAGCTGGGTGTCGAAGGCGCCGAGCCCGTCGCGGATCGCATCCACGCCGCTAACCGCGGGTGGCCGGGTGGCGCACGTGCCGGTAGACGAAGAGACCGACGAGGACCACGAGGACCGCCACGACGACGTAGTCGAGGCCCCGGAGTGAGCGCTTGAGATCGATCCAGTGATCGCCCAGGACGACGCCGCCCCAGACGAGCAGCATGATCCACGGCAGCGCCCCGAGGATCGAGAAGAGCAGGAAGCGCCATAGCGGCATCCGCGCGATACCCGCGGGCAGACTGATGAAGGTCCGCACCACTGGCAGCATCCGCGAGAAGAACACCGTCGCGTCCCCGAAGCGCACGAACCAGCGGTCCGCGACGTCGAGGTCGTGCGCGCTGATGAGAACGTACCTGCCAAAGCGCTCGAGGAACGGCCGCCCTCCGTACGCGCCCACGGCGTATGCGATGAGCGAACCGGCGGTATTGCCGATGAGCCCCGCGGCCACCGCGCCCGCGTAGGTCCACGCTGCGCCAGTCAGCGGCTCGACAAGCGCGCGCGAGACGGCCCAGCCGGCGAACGGAAGGATGATCTCGCTGGGAAGCGGGATCGCCGCGCTCTCGATCGTCATGGCCAGCACGACACCCGCGTACCCGAGCGTGGAGTACAGCGATTCGAGGAACGGGATGACGATCGCGTCGAGTGCGTCGAGCACCGTGGCTATCATCGCCGAAGTGGCGCATCCGGCATCGCCGGCCCGTGCGCGCGCCTTGGGAAAGGGACACCGCACTGGACGAGCGCATGCGGGACGGCGTCGCGGGCATCGGCAGCGCCGATCTCCTCGTCGGTATCCCGAGCTACAACAACGCGTCCACCGTCGAGCACGTCGCGCGCACGGCAGCGCGCGGCCTACGGGAGGCATTCCCGGATGCACGGACCGTGATCGTCAACGCCGACGGCGGCTCCCGCGACGGCACGCCGGAGCGCGTACTGGCGGGGGCTGACGGCGTGCCGGCCATTACCGGTGCCTATCGCGGCATCCCGGGCAAGGGCTCCGCGTTCCGGGCCATCTTCGAGGCCGCCGCGCGTCTCGGCGTGCGCGCGTGCGCGGTGGTCGACAGCGACCTGCGGAGCATCACTCCCGAATGGATCGCGCGGCTCCTCGGCCCGGTCGTCGAAGGCCGCGCGACGTACGTCGCCCCGCTCTACGCGCGGCACAAGCACGACGGGACGATCACCAACTCCATCGCCTATCCGCTGACACGGGCGCTCTACGGGCTTCGGGTGCGCCAGCCGATCGGTGGGGAGTTCGGCTTCTCGGGAGACCTCGCCCAGGCGTTCCTGGAGGGTGGCGCCGCGGGCGGCGGCGCGCCGGACGGGGCCGACCGCGGGCCGAGCTCCGTGTGGCGGACCGACGTCGCGAAGTTCGGCATCGACATCTACATGACCACCACCGCGCTCGTGCGCGGCGAGCGCGTCGCGCAGGCGTTCCTCGGCGCGAAGATCCACGACCCGAAGGACCCGGGCGCGGACCTCGCGCCGATGTTCACGCAGGTGGTCGGCACCGCCTTCCGGATGGCGGTCCGCAACGCCGCGGCGTGGACCCCCGTCCAGGGATCCCGCCCAGCCGATACCGCCGGGGTGTCGGCGGCCGTCGAACCTGAGACGGTGAACGCGAGCGCCCCGATCCTGCGCCGCAACTTCCTCGCCGGCGCCGCGGAGCAGCGCGCGGTGTGGGAGGAGATGCTGACCCCGGAGCAGCTCGCGCTGGTCGATGCCGCGGCGGCGGGTGGATCGCTGGCGCCCGAACGCTGGCGTAGCGGGTGGGCGCGCCTGGTGTACGACGCGCTTCTCGCGTTCGGCCGCCGGCCCGAGCGCGCCGGCGCGTACATCACGGCCATGGTGCCGCTGTACTTCGCGCGCGTCGAGGCCTTCATCGGCGAGGTCGCCGAAGCCAACACGGCTGGAGCCGAACGCGCCGTCGAGCAGCAGGCCCGCGCCTTCGAGGACGAGAAGCCATACCTCCGCGCCGGGTGGGACAGATGACGGTCGCGCTGAAGGAGGACGCGCTCGTCCTGGTATCCGAGGATGACGGGAGCCTCCCACTCGGCACCGCCAGCCCTCTCGGGCTCTACTACCACGACACGCAGTTCCTCTCCGGCTTCGCGCTCCGCATCAACGGCGCGGCGCCGCTGCTGCTCTCGAACAACACGGAGCAGAACTACGTGGGCACCTTCCAGTTGGTGAACGCCGCCGCGCCGCTCGCCGGAGGCGAGATCCTGCCCGCGCAGTCACTCTCGGTCCGGCGGACCCGCTTCCTGGCCGACGGCTGGCGTGAGCGGATCGGCATCCTCAACTGCAACGCGCAGCCCGTCGAGCTTCGCGTGGAGCTCGAATTCGAGGCGAGCTTCCGCGACATGTTCACGGTGCGCGGGTACCGCGGGAAGGCGCACCGGGAGCCGGAGACCACGGTGCGGACCACCGGATCCGGACTCACCTTCGAGCGTTTTGGCCGAGATGGAGTGAGGCGCACGACGGAGATCGCGATCTGGCCAGGGCCGGACAGCCTGACCGGGCGGACGTTCCTCGCGGAGCGCGTCCTCGAGCCGCAGGGTGTGCTGCGGCTCGAGCTGTCCATCATCCCGAGAGAGGACGGCGCCGGAGAGGCGGCCTCACCCCGCGGGTTCGACGAGGCGCTCGACGCACTGAACGCCTCGTACCGGCGATTCCTGCGGTCGTGCGCCGACTACAGGACGAGCTCCGAGAGTCTCGACGAGCAGCTGATCAACCGCAGCGCGCTCGACCTTCGCGCGCTCATCGAGTTCGAGGAGACGGGGCCCTTCCCCACCGCGGGCATCCCCTGGTACGCGGTCCCGTTCGGCCGGGACGGGCTCATCGCCGCATACCAGACCCTCGCGTGGAATCCCGACCTCGCGCGCGGCACGCTGCGGCTGCTCGCGAAGCACCAGGGCACCAGGTCCGACGCCTTCACCGAGGAGGACCCCGGCAAGATCTTCCACGAGCTGCGGCGCGGCGAGCTCGCACGTCTCGGCGAAACTCCCCACCGCCCGTTCTATGGCGCGGTCGACGCCACGCCCCTCTTCGCGCTCGTCTTCGCGGAGACCGTCAAATGGACGGGCGACCGCGCGCTCTGGCGCGAGCTGCTGCCGGCCGCGGAGCGCGCGCTCGAGTGGTGCGACACCTACGGCGACGTCGACCGCGACGGATACGTGGAGTACGGCGCGCGCGGATCCGAGCTGCGTAACCAGGGATGGAAGGACTCGTGGAACTCGCTCAGCGACCGCGAGGGCAGCCAGTCCCGCCTGCCCGCGGCGCTCGTCGAGGTGCAGGCGTACGTGTACGCGGCGAAGAGCGGCCTCGCCGATCTCTACGCACGCGACGGCGACACCGCGCGCGCCGACCAGCTCCGCCGCGAGGCACGCGACCTGCGCGCGCGCTTCGACCGCGACTTTTGGATGCCCGAGGAGCGCTGCTACGCGCAGGCCCTGGACGCCCAGAAGATGCAGGTGCCCGCGGTGACGAGCAACGCGGGCCACGCGCTCTGGTGCGGGATCGTGCCGCCGGAGAAGGCGCGCCCACTGGTCGACCGCCTGATGGCGCCGGATATGTTCACCGGCTGGGGCATCCGCACGCTGTCGAGCCGCTACCCGACGTACAACCCGATGAGCTACCACAACGGCTCGGTGTGGCCTCACGACAACTCGCTGATCGCGCAGGGGTTCGCCCGATACGGCTTCCGCCAGGAGGCGAACGCGATCGTCGACGCGCTCCTCGAGGCCGGGCGCCGCTTTCCCGACGCGCGCCTTCCGGAGCTCTTCTGCGGCTTCGCGCGCGACCTGCGGTTCTCTTCCCGCCCGGCCGACTACCTCGTGTCGTGCATCCCGCAGGCCTGGTCGGCGGGCGTCGTGTTCCTTTGCCTGCGCGTGCTGCTCGGCCTCGAGCCGGACCTCGAGCACGAGCGCCTGTACGCCGATCCAGTCCTGCCGGCCTGGCTCGACCACGTGACCGTGCGCGACCTGCGCGTCCACGACGCGCGCGTGACCTTCACCGCCAGGCGTACCAGGCGCGGTACGCGCGTCAGCGGGGGCAAGGGCCGAGTGACCGTATCGAGAGAGCCGGCGGTGGCCTGAGCTGCCGCGCCCTCCGCGCGTCGCCCTGCTCCATTACACCTCTCCCTCCGTGCTCGGCGGCGTCGAGCAGGTGATGGGCGTCCATGCCGCGGCGCTGCGCGACGCCGGCGCCAGAGTGTCGATCATCGCGGGGCGGGGCCGGCCATCTCCACCGGGCGTCGCCCTCGTCCGCCTCCCCGACGTCGACTCGAGGGCCCCGCGCGTGCTGCGCGACTTCGACGCGCTCGCGCGGGGAGAGGTCACCGCCGACCACGGCCGCCTGGCCGACCGCATCCACCGATCGCTCCGGCCCCACATCGCGCGCGCGGACCGGGTGGTGGTCCACAACGCGTTCACGATGCACAAGAACCCGGCGCTCACCGCCGCGCTCGAGCGCCTCGCGACCGAATGGCCCGGACGCTTCATCGCCTGGACCCACGACATCGCCTGGGTCGACCCGCAATACGCGGCGCAGCGCCATCCGGGCGATCCCTGGGACCGGCTGGGCCGCGCCGTCGCCGGGGTCCGATACGTCGCCGTATCCGAGGCGCGCGCGCGGCAGCTCACCGAGTCGCTCGGTGTCCCGCGCGCGGAGATCACCGTCGTCCCCAACGGCATCAACGTCGCCGCGACACTCGGCCTCTCGCCCGCCGGCACGCGCCTCGCCGCGCGGCTCGGACTCTTCGACGCGGCGCCGCTGCTCCTCCTGCCGGCCCGTCTGACCCGGCGGAAGCGCATCGAGGCTGCGATCGGAGCGCTCGCCGAGGTGCGGCGGCGATGGCCGCGCGCGGCGCTCGTGGTCACCGGATCGCCGGGCGCCCACAACGCCTCGAACGAGCGGTACGCAGCGGAGCTCGGCGCGTTGGCGACCGATGGCGTCCACCTGCTCCACGCGCTCGGCGTCCGCGCGACGTACCGGGTGGTCGCGGACCTCTACGCGCTCGCCGACGCGCTGGTGCTGCCCAGCGCCAGCGAGGGTTTCGGGATCCCGCTGCTCGAGGCCGGGCTCCATCGCCTCCCCGTCGTGTGCAGCGACATCCCGGCGCTTCGCGCGATCGGATGCGACGACGTCACCTACGTCGCGCCGGATGCCGACGGACGGGCGATCGCCGCCGCGACGCTGCGCCGGCTCGCCGAGGACCCGGCAGCGCGGTTGCGGGCGCGGGCGCGGGCGCACGC
>JALYKU010000263.1 GCA_030774595.1 Chloroflexota bacterium
ATCCATAGCGGCGCGGCGCATCGAGCACGGCGCCTGCCACCGGCACGCTCCCGATGAAGAGCACGGGTATCGCCGACAGCGCGGCGCATACGCCGCCGCCGCCAACGAGGGCGCGCAACACGATCGTGTCGTTCGGCTCGGCGTGCAGGAGCGACGCGACCGGCGCGGCGAGGACGCCCGCGAGCGCGCTCGCGAAGAACGCGGCCATCGTGCCGAGCGCGATCTGCTGCCCGAAGCGCGACGAGCGTGAGCCGGCCGCGGTCGCATCGGCGAGGAGCGCCGCGCCGGAGGACGATGCGAGGATGCCGCCGAGGCCGAACAGCGTCGCGGAGAGGAACAGCGGGATGAACGCATCGAAGAGGACGAGGCCGACAAGACCCGCGCCCGCGAGCACCCCGCCGCTGAGGATCACCGTGCGCCGCGAGCGGCCGCGCGCGATCGTCGCCGCGGGCACCGCACCGATGACCACACCGAGAGCCGCCGCGCCGACGAGCGCGCCGAGCGCGACGCCGCCATATCCGAGTGAGCGGTAGAGAAAGTTCAGGTAGAACGCGGCGACGCCGAGACCGAAGCTACCGAGGGTCGCGGCGGCGAGGTAGAGGAAGGCATCGCGCCTTCCGAGCGTCACCCGGTGGTCGCTCGGCCCAGCGTCACTTCAAGGACCTGCGTCGCGCCGTCGCGGACGATCGTGAGACGCACCTTGTCACCCGGGCGGAATTTGACCATGAGCGACTGCAGCGGGTGCTCCTGATCGATCTGCTGGTCGTTGAGCTTCGTCACGACGTCCCCCACCCGCAGACCGGTCTGCGCCGCTGGCGATCCGGCAACGACCGCGGAGATCTGGATGCCGGCGGCCGGCGGGAGTCCGAGCGCGACCGCGTTGCGCGGCGATAGCGGTGAGTACTGGATGCCGATGAACCCGCGCTCGATCTTTCCGTTCTTGATGAGCTCGTCGGCGACGGTGCGGATCGTGTTCGCCGAGATCGCGAAGCCGATCCCCTGCGCCTGGGTCGGGTCGGCAACAAGCGTGTTCATGCCGACCACCTGGCGCGTCGCGGCCCAGATGAGCGGGCCACCCGAGTTGCCGGGATTGATCGCGGTGTCGGTTTGTTTCAGGTCATCCAGGAACACGGTCGCCGACTCCTGCAGGCGGCGACCCTTGCCGGAGACGACACCAACGGTCACGGTGTTCTGGAACTCACCGAGCGGACTCCCGATCGCGACGACCGTGGCGCCGACGGGGACGTTATCGCTGTTCGCGAGCTGCGCGACCTTCAGGCTGGCGCTCGCGGGGATCTGCAGGACCGCGATGTCGGTGTCGGGATCGCGTCCGACCAGCGTCGCCTTCTGCGTCTTGTTGTCACTGAAGATGACGTCGAAGGACGCGCCAGCGCCACCGCCGCGCACGTTCTCGACGACGTGGTTGTTCGTCACGACGTAGCCGCGCGCGTCGACGACGAAACCGGAGCCGCTCGATTGCTGCTGACCTGACGCAAGGCGGTTCACGACCGTCACGACGGAAGGCAGCATCTCCTTCGCGACGTCGACGATCGGGTCGACGCCCGCGGGAACGCTGACCGCCACGGTCGTCGCGAGCGCGGTCGGCGATGGCTCCGGCGTGGCGACCAGCTCGGCCGGTGTGCGGCCATCCAACAGAGTGGCCGTGGCGCCGCCGGCGACCCCGCCGAGGATCACGCCGACGAGCAGGAGCGCTGCGCCACTCGGACCAGTCGATCGTGGTGCGGGTGGTGGCGGCGCGGGTGGCGGTGGTGGCGGAGCGGGCTCGTACATCGGCGGAGGGTCTACCTCCGCGAGCGACCCGGGGTTTCGCCTGTGGCAGAAGTCGCCTTGCGGCGGCGCGCGGTGGGTCGCGTGACCTCGGGTTCGACCATCTGACCGAGCGCGGTGCCGCGGACCTCTAGATCGACGTGGCTGTCCGGCTCGATCTCGACGTTCCAGGTCATCGCGATCTCGAGCTGCTCGTAGATCCGTTCGAAGCCGGACTCGGAGTTGGTGACCGCGTAGATCGGCTTGGTGACCA
>JALYKU010000264.1 GCA_030774595.1 Chloroflexota bacterium
GATCGACGCCGAGCGTCGCCGCGGTCTCCTCACCGAAGGCGTACGCGTCGATCCGCGGCGCGAGCAGCAGCGCCAGTCCGACGCCAATGGCGACGACGACCGCAGCGAGCGCGAGCTCGGTGCGGTCGATCACGCGGACGCCGCCGACGAGGAGGTCGACCACCGTGCCGACGCGGAGCGCGAGGCGGTCGTTGGCGACGAGCAGGAGCGTGATCACCGCCCCCGCGAAGGAGGTGAGCACGATGCCGCCGAGAAGCACCGTGAGGACGGTCGTGCGCCCGCCGATCCGCGCGATCCGCCACACGCCGGCGGCGGCCGCGAGCGCCCCCGCGAACGCGACGAAGGGGACGATCGGAGCGGCCGCGGGGCCGCCGATCGCGATGGCGCCGACCGCCCCCAGCGATGCCCCGGCCGACGTGCCGGTCACGTACGGGTCCGCCAGCGGGTTCCGCAGGAGACCCTGCAGCATGGCCCCCGCGACCGCGAGCGATCCGCCGACCAGGGCGGCCGCGAGCACGCGCGGCAGCCTCAGGTCGCGAACGATGGTGCCGGAGGGGCCATCAGCGCCGGCGAGCGCGGCGAGCACGTCGGACGGCGCGATGGCGACAGCACCCACGAGCACGCCGGCCGCGATGCTGGCCACAAGGGCCGCCGCGAGGACCGCGAGAGCGACGCCGAAGCGCATCGGTCAGCGGTAGAGCTCGGGGTGGAGCAGCCGGGCGTACGCTTCCGCGGCGTCGCCCAAGCGTGGACCCGGGCGGCTGACGAGGCTCCCCGCGATCGGGAACACCTTCCGGTCCCGCACCGCGCTGAGCGTGGACCAGCCGGGGCGTGCGGCGACCTGCTCGGGGGTCACGCCGTAGTCGGAGTCCCCGAGGACGATGACCTGAGGATCCGTGCGCACGATCTCCTCGAGCGAGAGCTGCGGATACTGGCTCACCGTGTTGGCGGCCACGTTCGTTCCGCCCGCGATGTCGATGAGGTCCGCGATGAACGATCCGGGGCCGACGGTGAAGAGCCTCGTCGGGTCGGAGGCGTCGACCTCGTGGAGGACGCGTGGCCTCGGTGCCGAGGCCGTCTTCTTCCGTACCTCCGCGACCGTGGCATCGATCCGCGCCGCCAGCGCGCCGCCGTCGGCGCCGAGCGCCTGCCCCAGCAGGACGGCGGTCCTGGCGACATCCGGGACGCCCTGCGGGTCAACGACGATGACGGCCGGCGCGATCCCGGCGAGGCGCTCCACCGTGCCGTCCGTGAATTTCGTGGTGACGACGAGGTCGGGCCGGAGCGCGGTGACCTTCTCGAGGCTCACCTTCACGCCACCGACCTTCTCCTTCGCGCGCGCCTGTGCCGGCTCATCCGAGAAGTCGTCGACCCCGACGACGCGGTCGCCCGCGCCGAGCGCGAAGAGGAACTCGGTATTCGACGGGCCGATGGACACGATGCGCTCGGGCGCGCGTGCCAGTGTGACCCCGCGTCCCTGGAAGTCCGCGACGGTGCGCGGGAAGGCCGATGGCGCCGGTGTGGTCGATACCGCCGGCGCTGCGGTGCCGCCCCCCGAGGAGGCGGGCGTGAGGACGCCACAGGCAAGCGTGAGGGAGACGACGAGGGGGATCAGAGAGGCGAAGAGGCTCCGACGCGCGACCTGCATGGCTCACCCCTTTCTCGCGAAGGCGTGTTGGCCGGTGCAGCGACGGGAGGCGACCCGAGTTCGGACGCTCTCCGTCCATCACGGTGGCGGGACCCTGCCGGAATCTCACCGGCTTCGCTCCTGCCGCTGCGTCTTCAGTTGTCCGCGGGATCGGCGTGGCGCGTTGTTGCTACGCGGGGACGTGCTCCTGCGTGTATCGAAGGTTCTCGGGAAGGTGCGCGGAGAACATGCGCTGGAGCGTCATGACGTGGGCGCAGAGGCGGTGCGACTGGAAGTGATCACACTCGCAATGCCATTCATCTCCCCGCAGGCCGACGGTATGTGAGCCGTTGTTGCCGCGAAAGTCGACCTCGAGACCCTGGAAGCGGATCCTTTCAGGTTCGGTGGAATAGCGCTTCGCCTTCTCGACCATGGAGATGAGGCTCGAACGCATGAAGACCTCCCCTGTTCCGACGCTGCGCGTTCGTCTGGAACGGGCGAAGTATACGGCGGGCCCGCTCTCTCACCGGGCATTCGAGAACTCGACGGTCCACAGCCACGAGGAGCCATCCGCGGCGTTCCACCACGATCGCAGGATGCCCGCTTCGCCACCCGGCAGGACGACCACCGCTCCGAGATCGGACTCCACCGGCCAGCGATCCTCCCGGTGGACGCTGTCGCCCTTCCTACGCAGCCGCGTCATGGGGACGTACCCGCCGGCCCTTCGCAGCGGCTCACCGCGCGCGATGACGCGGTCGTCTCCCTCGCGGACGGTGACCGCGATGACGTCCGGTGCGGAGTGGAACCAGAGCACGTCGCCGGGATCGATGCGGCATCGGGCGAGGGGGATGCCGGTGGCGGCGGCGTCCGGGTAGTACAGCTCCCACGTCCACGGCGAGCTCACGGCCGTGCGGGCTCGAACGACTTCCACGCGTCCAGGCCGGCGGCGGTCGACGGCCACGCGATCTCGGAGAGGGGCGGCAGCGAGCCCTTCGGGAAGAACGAGCCTTCCGACGCCTCGTCCGGCGCGACGTGCAGCTCGCCACCGACGATGTGCGAGCGATACGTGACCACGACGATGCCGAACGCAGGGCGCATCCAGGTCGTCAGAAGGCCGTCGAGACTCACGTCGAAACCGGTCTCCTCCCTGGTCTCGCGGACGGCCGCGGCCTCGATCGACTCGTCGTTCTCCACGAGCCCGCCCGGCAGCGCCCAATGCCCGCTCCGTGGACCGTAGTTCAGCCGCAGCAGGAGCACCTCGCCTTCCCGCTCCACGATGGCGTTCGACCCGATCTGGACGTGGTGGAAGTCGGCGAAGCCGCAGAGTGGGCACGCCGGACGGTCGCGGCCGTCGATGCGCGTCGGTACGAGCTTCGTGCCGTCACGCGGACAGAACGTGAAGCCCGTCACGAGTGGCGTGTCCCGCCGCTACGCCTTGGCGAGGCGGTCCTTGAGGTAGTCGATGGACTTCACCGGCGACGGATCGGCGCCATTGAGCAGCGCGACGTAGAACGAGACGTGGTCGGTGAAGAGCACCATCTGCAGGACCTCGGACAGCGCGGAGGAGCCGGGGAACTCGAGCGTGCGGTGCGCGATGCCCGCCTTGTCCAGGAGCTCGGCGGTCACGTCGAAGCGCACCTGGTGACGCGGGTTGTCGCGCGCGCTCCGCAGGAGGAGAACGGCCAGCGCCTCCTTGGCCGCGGGCGGATTCGGGAAGCCGACGACGGCGTTGTGGTCGAGCTCGCTCATGACATCGAAGGCTCCCCAGTTTTTGGCGTTCTCGTTCCACTGGTCCTTCACGCGGCGCGCCATGACGCCCATGACGCCCGCGCCGAACGCCACGGGTATCCTGCCGGCGATCTCGAGCGCCAGTGACTTGGCCTCGTTCGTCGGCGCGCTCTCGTCCAGCCGATCCTCGAGCGTCCCCAGGTCCGCGAGCGCGCCCTCCACGGTCTTCGTCTGGTCGCCGGCGAAGCCGAGCTTCCCGACGAGGCCGAGCACGAGCGCGAGCGAGTAGCCGAGCGCCGCCCGCGGCTGCGCCTCGTACTGGAACCCGATCACCGGGAAGCCGGCGCTCTTCGCGGAGCCGGCGAGCTTGCCGCCCGTCGTGATCGCGACGACGCGCGCGCCCCGGCCGCGAGCCTCCTCGAACCCGGAGAGGGTCTCCTCGGTGTTCCCCGAGTACGACGACGCGATCACGAGCGAGTCCTTGCCGACGAAACCGGGAAGTCCGTAATCGCGGTGCACGCTCATCGGCACCTTCAGCTCATCGGCCAGCAGCGCGGCCGCGAACTCGCCGCCGATGGCCGAGCCGCCCATGCCGAGCACCGTGATGTTCTTCGCGTCGCGGTATCCCGCCGGGAGATCGCTGGCTTGCGCGATCCGCCACGCGTCCTTTACCTGCATCGGCAGGTCCTTGATCCGCTGGAGCATCCCGCCGGGGTCCGCGGCCTTGATCCTGTCGACCGATCCGATAGTCCCCGCGTCCATCAGCCCGCCTCTTTCACGATCTTCGTTCCCTCGTCGAGGAGCGGCGCGAGTTCGCCGTCCGACTTCGTCTCAGCGTAGACGCGTACCAGCGGCTCGGTCCCCGACAGGCGGATGAGCAGCCACGAACCGTCGTCGAGGAAGAACTTCGTCCCGTCATTCGTGTCGAGCTGGACCACCCTCGCGACGTCGTGTCCGGCGAGCACCTTCGGCGCCTCGGCGGCCAGCGTCGCCATGATCCGCTGCTTTTCCGCGGGGTATGCGGAGGCGTCGAAGCGGACGTCGCGGCGCAGGTAGAACGAGGGCCCGACCATGTCCATCAGCTCGGCGATGAGCTGCGAGGGACGCTTCTTCGTTTGCAGCATGAAGTCGAGGAAGAAGAGGTCGGCCACGATGCCGTCGCGCTCCGGCAGGTGCATCGCGAAGCCGAAACCACCGGACTCCTCGCCGCCCATCATGGCGCCGGTCTCCTGCATCTTCGGCGCGATGTACTTGAACCCGACCGGCACCTCGTACACGGGCACGCCGTACTTCTCGCCGAGGCGGTCGGCCATGGACGTCATGTTCACGGTCTTCACGACCGGCTGCCGCAGGCCGCGGACCTCGAGGAGGTACCACATCAGCAGCGCGTACACCGTAAGGGTCGTCACGAATTTCCCGCGCTCGTCCGCCAGGCCGGCCCGGTCGGCATCGCCGTCCACGGCGAGCCCCACATCGGCGCGCTCGATGAGGATGCGCGCGAGGAATTCGTCGATGTTCGGCGGGATCGGCTCCGGGTTGACGCCGCCGAAGAAGGGATTGCGCTCCGAGTGCAGCTCGATGACCTTCGTCTTTCCGCCACCGATGAGGCGCGGGAAGTACCCGGACGCCGAACCGAAGAGCGGCTCGCAGACGACGGTGTGACCCGCGGCGCGGAAGGCATCGAGGTCGAAGAGCTCGGCGACGTGGCCCAGGTAATCGGGAGCGGGATCGAACACCTCCACGCGGCCCCGCCGCTTCGCCTCATCGAGCGGCACCCTCGCGACCTTCTCCGGCGCGTTCTCGAGCGGATGGATGAGCGCCTCGAGCTCGGCGATGAACGCCGGCGACGCGGCCGCGCCCGTCTCAGCCTTGACCTTGAAGCCGTTGTCGGGCCAGGGGTTGTGGCTCGCGGTGATCACGATCCCCGCCTTCGCGTGGCGCCGCATGGTGGCCCACGAGAACGACTGGGTCGGCGCCGCCGCGGACGCGAGGTGGACGTTCACGTCGTGCGCCGCGACGACCTCCGCCGCCGCGGCCGCGAAGTGCTCGGACGCGAAGCGCCGGTCGAAGCCGACGACGACGCCGCGCGACGGCCCGTCGGGCTGCCGCGCGACCCACTCCGCCACCGCGTTCGCGCAGACGCGCACGGCGTCGAACGTGTAC
>JALYKU010000265.1 GCA_030774595.1 Chloroflexota bacterium
ACGATCGCGTTCGCGGCGACTGCCGCGAAGCACTCCTCCTCCGAGTCGAACACCCGCGCCGGACCGCGATGTAGGCGGCGCTCGTGGCCGACGAGCTTCACGATCGCGCCTTCGCTCGCAAGATTGCCCCGCAGCACGGCGAGCCCGCCGCTCTCCTTCAAAGGCCGGTCGATGGGCACGACGACTTCCTGCCCCGGCGTCTCCTGCGCGGCGGCGGCGATCTCTGCCAGGGTGCGGCCGTCGACGTTCACCGCGGACCCGTCGACGAGGCCGGCGCCGACGAGTTCCCGCGCGACGAGACTGACGCCGCCGGCGCGATGGAGGTCGGTGGCGACGAAGCGTCCACCCGGCTTGAGATCGGCGACGACCGGCGTGCGCGTCGCGATCTTGTCGAAGTCGTCGAGCTCGAGCGGCAGGTCGAGCTCACGCGCGATCGCGAGCAGGTGGAGGACGGCGTTGGTCGAGCCGCCGGTGGCGGCGACCGCGGCGATCGCATTCTCGATCGACGCCCGCGTGAGGATCGTGGAGGGCCGCACGTCTCCGCGCACGAGATCGAGCGCAAGCTTGCCGGACTGTTCCGCGGCTTGGGCCTTCGCAGGGTCGAGCGCGGGGATCCCGTTCAGTCCTGCAGGGCTGATGCCGAGGAACTCCAGCGCGAGGGACATCGTGTTGGCAGTGAACTGCCCGCCGCACGCGCCGGCTCCGGGACAGGCGACGCCCTCGAGCTCGTGCACGTCCTCCGCACTCATCGTGCCCGCGGCATGCGCGCCCACCGCTTCGAACACATCCTGGATTGTCACGTCGCGTCCGCGGAAGCGGCCCGGCGCGATCGAGCCGTTGTAGAGCACGAGCCCCGGCAGGTCGAGACGCGCGAGGGCCATCACGGCCGACGGAATCGTCTTGTCGCAGCCGACGAGGCAGACGAGCCCGTCGAAGAGGTGGCCGCGCGCGACGAGCTCGATCGAGTCCGCGATCACCTCGCGTGAGACGAGCGAGGCGCGCATCCCTTCGCTGCCCATCGAGACGCCGTCCGACACCGCGATCGTGTTGAACTCGATCGGCGTGCCGCCGGCGGCGCGGATGCCACGCTTGACGTCCTGCGCAAGCTGCCGCTGGTTGAGATTGCACGGCATCGTCTCGATCCACGTCGTCGCGACGCCGACGAGAGGACGGGCGAGGTCGTCATCGTCGAAGCCCGTTCCCTTCAGCATCGCGCGAGCGGCAGCGCGGTCGACGCCGTCGGTGAGCGCTGCGCTGTGCCGCTTCGCCGGGTCGGAAGGACGGTCGTAGGGATTGCTCATAGCAGGCCCGCTCCTGTCGGTGAGATCGAGAGGTGGAGGACGTCCGTATCGGGGAAACGCTCTGCCAGTTCGGCAGCGCAGGCGGCTGCGGACTCGGGCCGGGCCCACACGATCACGGTTGGGCCCGAGCCGGAGAGCGTGGCCCCGAGCGCGCCGTCCGGCAGCTGCTCGCGAACGGCGGCCAAAACGGGCGCCTGCGGCGCGCGGTACGGCTCGTGCAGGCGATCGTCGGCTGCAGCCGCGAACAGCTCCGCGGATCCGGACGCGACCGCTGCACCGAGGAGCGCCGCCCGTGCGACGCTGAACGCGGCGTCGCGGTGGGCGATGGTCTCCGGCAGCGCCGCGCGCGCCGCGTGTGTCTCGACAGTCATGTCGCGCGGGACGATCGCGATCGGCACTCCGGGTGCATCGTCTGCGATACGCACAACGCGACCCTCCCAGGTCAGGCAGACCCCGCCCGCCAGGGCCGCGGCGAGATTGTCAGGATGGCCCTCGAGGTCGAGCCCGAGTGCGAGCAGCTCCTCGGAATCCGTGGCGCGACCTGCGACGGTCGCGCCTGCCACGAGGCCGAGCGCGATCGTCGCCGCGCTGGACCCGAGACCGCGGGCGCGGGGAATGCGTTCCGTGAACGTGAAGCCGAAGCCGTCGGGCGAAGCGAGTCGCGCGAAGGCACGGACGGCGAGATGGTCGGCCTCGGCTTCGCCGCCGTCTTCGTGAAGCTCGAGCTCGTTCCAGAGATCGAGCGCGGCGCCGGCGCAGTCGAAACCCGCCCCGAGGTTCGCGGTGGTGGCGGGAGCGCGCACGTGGATCACGAGCCCGCCTCGGGCAGGCGGTCGAGCGCGTCCG
>JALYKU010000266.1 GCA_030774595.1 Chloroflexota bacterium
GGACCCGAGAGCGTCGACAGACCGACGAGCGCGACCCCCACGTTCGAGATCACCGACCACACGACAAGCCGGCGCAGGTCTCCCGCGCCGGTCGCCAACAGCGCCCCCCCGAGGGCGGACACCAGGCCGATACCGAGAAGGAGCTCCGTGACCTTGCCCACCTGAACGATCGCGGGCAGCAGCCCCGAAAGGGTGAGGATCTCGGCGAAGGCGATGAACGTCACCGGTACGAGCACACCGAAGTAGAGCGCCAGCGCCGCTGTGGGCGCCTCCCCGGCCAGCAGTGCCGCGTGCGTGTGGAAGGGAATGGCAGCGAGCTTCAGCGCGAACGCGACGATCAGGATGACCACCAGGAGCACCAAGGTGTTCGCCGGCTCGTCGTGCGGAAGTCTCGCCGCGAGGGCGAGCGCAGCCAGCCCCAGGCAGCCGCCGAGCGCGACGAAACCGAAGTGGCGCAGCGCGGCCTCGACGCTGCGGTTGCGCTGCACCTGGAAGACGAACGAGCCGACCGGAAGCAGGAGTGCGGCGAGCAGCACCGCGTACAGCGCGACCGGCGTGACCATAAGGAGCACCGCCGTGACGGTGGCGCCGACACCGAGCGCCGTCGGGAAGAAGTTGTACGCGGGTTCTGCGATCCAGACATCGACGACGAGCAGAAGCAGCGTGCCGAGCGTGACGAGGCAGCTCAGCCGCGCCAGCGGCGAGAGCCGCAGGGGCAGCTCGAGGAGCACGCCGGTCGCTTCATCGGGCAGGAGCGCGACCAGCACCATCGCCGTCGCGAGCGCGAGCAGCGACAGGATCGCGACGTCCCGGAGACGCTTCCGGAGCGCGAATGCGACCGCCGCCGTGACCGCGAGCAGCAGCGTGGGGAGCGCGACGACCGGCATCAGCCTTCGCGCGTCGCGCGCTCGTTCACGATGAGGAAGGCACCGGCGAGCGAGATGAGCACCTGCAGCCACGACACGAGGAGCGTCAGCCCGAGATGCGCACCCGGTGTGAGGCGCACCAGCAGCTGCACGCCGCCGACCATCAGGAAGGCGCCGATCGACATGCGGACCGCGCTGCGCGCGCTGAGGAGGATGGCGATGCCCGAAGCGAGCAGCCAGAAGGCCGCCACTTCCACCGCGACACCCCGCGCGTCCGCGCCGAGCAGCGGCACGTCGATGGTCTCGCTGCTCAACGAACGGAACGAAGCGAATGCGACCGGCGTGGCCACGGCGGCCACGAGAGTGGCCAGCCAGACGCGCCACCCTGCCGCTTCTCCGTAAGCGGCGTCGCTCGCGGCGATGTACAGGACGGCCGCTCCCACGAGCGCGCCGCAGGCGGCCACCGCGAGCTGAGGCGAGACCGCGATACCGGCGGCGATGGCGCTCGCGGCGAGGGACACGGCGACGAGAGCGGCCGCCGCATGACGCAGCTGGCGCGAACCGTTGGCCGCCAGCGTGCCGACCGCCACGACGGCCAGAAGCAGCACCGACTGATCCCGCCGCTACGCGGCCGTGAGCATCAACGGACCGACCACACCAGCAGGACGACGATGAGCGCGAGGGCGAGGCCCACGCCGCTCGGCCGCTCGAACAGAGCGAATCCGAAGCTCACCCGGCTCGCGGTCTTCTCGACGAGGCGGAATGCCGCGAGTCCGGCGGGTACGGGGTCGGCCGCGTCGACGATGAGACGCAGCCGCGTCGCCGGCGGCGTCAGATCAGGCAGCACCTGGCGGACGGACCGAGCGATCGCCACCGCGAGGGCGCCGACGGCCGCGATCGCGACCACGGTCGGCGCTGGTGAAGATGCGATCGGCGGGAACGGACGGCCGAGCGTCCGGGCGACGCCGTCAGCCACGGGGACCACGAGGACGATCGCGGCCAACAGTGTCACGAGGAATCCGGCGATCGTGGCGCTCGCTTCGAGGTCTGTTGGAGGCGGGATCGCGACGCGGCGCGCGATGTGTGCCAGCTGCAACCCCAGGAGGAGCAGGAGCGCGAGAGAGGCGAGGAGTTTCGCCGGAAGATCCGAAGCATCGGGGATCCCGATCGCCACGCCGAGGATCGCCCCGACGGAGACCGTCGCACCCGCCACCAGTGCCATGAAGCCTCGGTGCGGCGCCATCCAAACGGTCTCGCCGATCGCGATCAACGCGTCCGCCACGAGCGCGATGAGCGCGGAAGCGACGGCGACGGGAGTGCCTATCGCGAGCGCTATCAGGAGCAGCGCGAGCGCCACGTCGTAACGAACGACGTGCCATTGATCCGGCAGCGCCAGCGACACGCTCGCCGCGTAGAGCACCGTCAGGATGGCCGAAAGGAGCACGGCGTGGCTCCAATGAAGCCCTGGATAGAGCGCGACCGCGCCCAGGGACAGGACCAGCAGGCCGACCCGGCGCGCGGTCAGGTGGCCGCGCACCGCCCAGCTCACCAGTGCGAGCACCGCGATGACCGCGATGGCCGCACGCGACTCGGGCGACGTGGTGGGCAACCCGAGGGTCGACAGGTCCGTACGCGTCACACCTACCAGTCGCAGGAGCACGATCGTCGCGCCGATACCGGCGGGCATGGCGAGGAGTCCGCGGAGCACTCCGGGCTCGAGGCCGCGTGCGGCGTCATAGCGCCACGGGACGAACGGATAGAGTCCCGCGAAGAGCGCAGCGCCAGCCGTCGCGCTCGCCACCACACCGGGGCTGATCGCGGTGGGGCGGATCGCGTCGAACTGGAATGAAGCGCCGCCGTAGCGCGATAGCGCGAGCGCGGCGAGCACGAAACCCTGCACCCCGATCGCGAGGTACACCGCGAGCCGCGCGGTGGCGGGCGGCGGCGCGACCAGCAGCGCGGCGAGCACGGTCACCAGCGCGAGGACGCCGAGAAGCACCGTGGCCGCGACGAGATCGTCAACGACCGCGAGCGCGATCGAGACAAGGCCGATCGCGAGCACCAGCGCCGATACCAGCCGCGGCCGGATGAGCGCGCGCGTGGCGGCGAAGACCGCGGCTGCGCTGTACCCCGTGGCCATCGCCACGCCGATCGCGCCGATGCCGTCGAGCCGGTAATGGGCCTCGACCTTCGGGCCACCGGCCGCGCTCCACTCCCAAAGAGTGCGTCCCGACCCGCGCGACGCCTCGAGGAACGCGTAGGCGAGGAGCGGGAGAAGGGTGCCAGCGAGAGCGACGGCGACTGCGGCCCTGTTCCGCCAGTGGCCGGTCGGCGCCGCGAAGGAACGGAGCAGCGCGACGACGATCAACGCGGAAGCGGAGCCGACGAGAGGAATATCCGCCGTCAGCAGCGGCACCTGAGGTAAGGTAGCCGATGTGGATCTGCGCCTTCTGCCCCAGCAACAGCTGAAGGTCACTCCGAAGCAGATCGCAGCGAATTACATCCTGCAGCTCTCGTCGATGGAATTGCAGAACGTCATCAACCAGGAGCTCGACGAGAATCCCGCGCTCGACCTCGACGAGCTCCACGTCTGCCCGCTGTGCGGCAACCCTCTGACCGGACGGGTGTGCCTCAATTGCTTCGGGAACACGGCGAAAAACAGCCTGCAGCAGTACCAGGAGAACGAGCCCCTCGAGGGCACCAACCTGACCCAGCGCGATGACGAGGACGACGAGTTCGACCCGATCGTTCGTGCGGAGTCCGAGCAGACGCTCGCCGAGTACCTCAGCTGGAACGTGCGCGTCATCATCCCGAGAGGCCTCTACGCGATAGCCGAATACCTCATCGGCAACATTAACGACAGTGGGTATCTCGACGTCCGGCTCGAAGACGCGGCGGAGGTCATCGACGTCCCGCTCGAGGACGCCGAGCAGGCACTTCAGGCCATCCAATCCATCGAGCCATGGGGCATCGGCTCTCGTGATACGCGGGAGTGCCTTCTCGTGCAGATGGACCACCTCGCCGAGGGCGGAGCCGTCCCACCGCACGCGAGAGCCATCGTCGCGGATCACTTCCGGGAGCTCGGAGAGCACAAGTTCGGCGATATCGCGCAGGCGCTGCGCATCAGCCGCGAAGAGGTGCAGGAGGCGTGGGACTACATAAAGGAGAACCTGAACCCGTTCCCCGCCCATGCGTTCGCCGCCGGCCCAGACGGCACGAGCATCGGGGGCCGCCAGGCCACCCTGCGGCCCGACGTCATCATCGTGAAGAACGACCGGCAGGACTTCGAGGTCGAGGTCATCGAGTCACGCCGCTTCGCGCTCCGCATCAACCCGGTGTACCGGCAGCTCGTGGGACAGCTTCAGGCGGCGCGATCCGCCGGAGGCGAATCCCCCACGATGAGCGACCAGGAACGCCAGCACATCCGCGAATATGTGACGCGGGCGAAGTTCTTCATCGACAACATCAACCAGCGGCGCCAGACGATGGCGCGGATCACGGAGGTCATCGTCGAATGCCAGCGGGACTTCCTGGAGAACGGCATCCAGTCGCTGCGCCCGCTCACGCGCGCGGAAGTGGGCGAGAGGATCGGGATGCACGAATCCACGGTGAGCCGCGCGACGGCCGGAAAGTTCGTCCTGCTGCCTGCCGGCGAGGTGGTGCCCTTCTCGCTTTTCTTCACCGCGTCACTCGGCACGAAGGACGTGATCAAGAACATCATCGAAGTCGAGGACCGCACGCGCCCCTACTCGGACCAGGAGATCGTCGAAAGGCTGCGGGACGACAACGGGATCATCTTGGCCAGGCGCACCGTGGCGAAGTACCGCGAAGAGCTCCAGATACTGCCCGCTCGTCTCAGAAAGCGGGCGTGAGCTGGCGGTCACTACCCCCGCGTACCCGGCCCCCACGAGCAGAGCAGGCGAAGCCGGCGAAGCGAGTAGGGATTGAGCGAGGGGGCTCTGCCCGACTGAGCGGCTCGGGGCGCTACCGCTGGCTGGAGTTCCCTTTCGGGGGCGCCGGCCCGAGGGTCTTCGCGATATCGTCCACCGCCGCCGCCTCGATGTGGTATCCGAACGACGTGCGCCGGATCCCCGGCAGCTCCTTGCCACGCATCGCGTTCCGGAGCGCGTGCTCCCGCCAGCCGATGCGGGCGGCGAGCTCGGAGGTCGTGAGCCAGTCCCGGTCCTTGCTTTTGGCCTTCTCGCTCGCGTCGGCCTTCGGGGCGCTCTTCGACGCCTTCTGTGGCGGCACACGCCGAGAATAGCCCCGTTTGCGCGCGGACGTGACACTGCCGTACACTTCGCTACGGCGCTTCGGCCCCCTCCGTCGGGGCCAGCGCTAGTTTTTTGCCTCATTTGGAGGTTCCTTGGACGCCTCGCCCCTCACCTGGGTGATCCCGCTCTCCGGCCTGGTGGCCGTGGCCGTCGCCGCGTATTTCGCCTACGACGTGCTGAGCTCGCCGACCGGGACGCCCGAGATGCAAGAGGTGGCGGGCGCGATCTACGTGGCCGCCGTCGCCTTCATCAAGCGGCAGTACCGCACCATCGCCCTGATGGCTCTCGGCGGGACGGTGCTCATCGGGGTCGTGATCTACCTCTTCGAGACCGCCCCGGGCGTGTCGCGCGAGGAGCTCGCGTGGAAGACCGCCCTCGCGTTCCTGGTCGGTGCCAGCGCGTCGATGCTGTCGGGGATCATCGGCATGTTCGTGGCGGTGAAGTCGAATCTGCGTACCGCGGCCGCCGCGCAGCACAGCGTCGGGGACGCCCTTCGGATATCGCTTCGCGGCGGAGCCGTGTCGGGGATCCTGGTCGTCGGACTCTCGCTCATCGGCGTGTTCGTCATGTTCATCGCGTACGACGGCTTCTCGAGGCCGGACCAGGCCCCCTTCACCATCGTGGGATTCGGCTTCGGGGCGTCGTTCGTCGCGCTGTTCGCGCAGCTCGGCGGAGGGATCTACACCAAGGCCGCGGACCTCGGTGCGGACCTGGTCGGCAAGATCGAGGCGGGCATCCCCGAGGACGACCCGCGTAACGCGGCCGTCATCGCGGACCTCGTCGGAGACAACGTGGGCGACTGCGCCGGCCGCGGCGCGGACCTCTTCGAGTCGACAGCCGCCGAGAACATCGGCGCGATGATCCTCGGGGTCGCGATCTTCGCCGTGACGCACAACCCGGCATGGATCCTCTTCCCCCTGGTCGTCCGCGGCTTCGGGCTCATCGCGAGCGTCATCGGCATCTTCCTCGTGCGCGGCGACGAGAAGCGCGACCCCATGTCGTCGCTGAACCAGGGGTACTACATCACGGTCGCCATGTGCATCGGGGCGATGTTCCTCGTGACGCAGTCGATGCTGAACGAGCGCGGCGGCGGCTACTGGTTCTTCTATGCTGGAGTCGTCGGCATCCTGACGAGCCTCGCGTTCGTGTTCATCACCCAGTACTACACCTCCGGCGCGTGGCGGCCGGTGAAGGAGATCGCCGAGGCCGCGAAGACCGGTCCAGCCACCACGATCATCTCCGGTACCGCGGTCGGCTTCGAGACCACCGCCTCGTCGGTCATCGCGATCACCATCGCGCTCTTCCTCTCCCACTACTTCGGCCAGCGCTGGGCCGACGAGACCGGACTCCCGCACGGAGGGATCTACGGCACCGCCGTGGCGACGATGGGCATGCTGATGACCGCCGCCTTCATCCTCGCGATGGACACCTTCGGACCGATCACGGACAACGCCGGCGGCGTCGCGTCCATGGCCCGCGCTTCCGAGGAGACGCGTGAGCGCACCGACCGGCTCGACTCCGTCGGCAACACGACCAAGGCTCTGACGAAGGGATACGCCGTCGGATCGGCGGCGCTGGCCGCGTTCCTGTTGTTCAGCGCGTACCTCGACAAGGTGACCGACCTGCGCAGGGCTGCGGGCATCGAGCCTGCGGACTTCCACGTGGTCGACCTGGCCAAGGTCGACGTGTTCCTCGGCGGCTTCCTCGGAGCGATGCTCGTCTTCCTTTTCAGCTCGCTCGCGATCCGCGCCGTCGGCCGCGCGGGTGCCGCGATCATCCAGGAAGTGCGCACGCAGTTCCGCGAGCACCCGGGGATCCTGGCCGGCACCGAGCGCCCGGACTACGCGCGCGTCGTCGATATCACCACCGCCTCGGCCCTGCGCAACATGATCCCGCCAGGGATCCTCGCCATTGCCGCTCCGATCGTCGTCGGCATCGTCCTGAAGGCGGAGGCCGAAGCCGCGCTCCTGATGGTGGGGACGATGACCGGCGTGATCCTCGCGACGGTCCTGAACAACGCCGGCGGCGCGTGGGACAACGCCAAGAAGTACATCGAGTCGGGCCAGCTCAAGGACGAGGCGGGCCTGGTCATCGGCAAGGGCACGGCACCACACGCCGCGGCGGTCGTCGGCGACACCGTCGGTGACCCGTTCAAGGACACCGCGGGTCCCAGTCTCCACGTTCTCATCAAGCTGCTCGCGACGATCACGCTGGTGCTCGCGCCTCTGTTCGTTTAGCGCGGCGCGCCGGAGCGATACTTCTCCACGGTGTGCGCAGCATGAGACTCGTCATCGATCTGAACAGCGACCTCGGGGAGGGCGCAGGGAACGATGCGGCGATCATGCCGTTCGTCACCAGCGCGAACATCGCGTGCGGCGCTCACGCCGGCGACGACGCGACGATGCGCGAGACGATCGCGCTCGCCCTGCGTCACGGCGTCGCGGTGGGAGCGCATCCCGGATATCGCGACCGAGAGAACTTCGGCCGCGTGCCGCTGGAGCTGCCCCGTGA
>JALYKU010000267.1 GCA_030774595.1 Chloroflexota bacterium
CGCCGGTCTGCCACCAATCGTCCCGCGAGGCCAGCGGTTCCAGCGGCACGCTGCGATCCTAGCGCCGCTTCAGCCGGCCCCGAGCTTCTCGCGGAGGCTCGCCGCCTGCGCGGCGAGATCCGATTCACTGCGGCGCGCGCCGTCGACGACCGCGGCCGGCGCGCGCCCTGTAAATGCCGCGTCGGCGAGGCGGGCGCGAGCGCTTTCGAGCCGAATCTCGACCTGGGTCAGCTCACGCTCGAGTCGATGGCGCTCACGGTCGATCGTGTCGGGATCCGCGTGCGGGACGAGTGTCGCCTCGAGGCCGCCTGCGACGACTGACAGCTTGCCCTGCGCGCCGAGTGACGCGACGTCCGCGGGCAGGACCGTCGCCTTGACGCGCGCCAGGCGCTCGATCGCAGGCCGCAGGTCGCTGACGACTCGGTTCGCGTCGCCGGGCGCCGCGAGCTGCGCATCGATCCACGCAATGGGCTGGATTTTTGCCTCGGCCCTGGCGTTGCGGATGGCCCGGATCAGCTCCAGCACTTGGCCGACGTCTCGCTCGGCGGCAGTATCGCGCTGGACACCCAGCTGTGACGCCTGCGGCCAGCGAGCGACGATCAGCAGGTCCGGATCGTCGTCGGCGTGGGGCAGCACGCTCCAGAGCTCCTCCGTGATGTACGGCATCACGGGGTGCAGCAAACGGACGTAGGTGTCGAGCGCCTCGACGAGGGTCCACCACGTGGCCTCGCGCGCGGCCTCCGGGAGCGAAGCGTCGGCAAGGCGGACTTTCGCCAGCTCCAGTCCCCAGTCGCAGAACTCGGACCAGATACCGCCGTACAGCGCGCGCGTCACCTCGGCCAGCTGGTAGTCCGCGATCGCCGTGTCGACCTCCTCGACGGTCGCGGCCGCGCGGGAGCGGATCCAGCGTTCCGCCGGCCCGAGTGCCGCCGCGTTCGGCGCGCGCCGCGCCGCATCCGCGGGAATCGAATCCGGCCGCGCCCCCAGCACGAATCGCGCCGCGTTCCAGAGCTTGTTCGCGAAGTTCCGGCCGGTCTCGAGCTTCTCCTGCCCGAATCGCTGGTCCTGCCCCGGGGTGGCGCCATGGATCACCGCGAAGCGCAGCGCGTCGGCGCCCGCCTCGTCCATGACCTCGAGCGGGTCGACCACGTTGCCCTTCGTCTTGGACATGCGCCGGCCGCGCTCGTCGCGGATCAGCCCGGAGAGGTACACGGTGTGGAACGGCGCGGCGTCGGTCAGATGCAGCCCGAGCATCATCATCCGGGCGACCCAGAAGAACAGGATGTCGTGCCCGGTCTCCATGACAGAGGACGGGTAGTAGCGCCTCAGGTCCGCCGTGTCGTCGGGCCAGCCGAGAGTCGAGAACGGCCACAGCCCAGAGCTGAACCAGGTGTCGAAGATGTCCGAGTCCTGCGTGAGATTCGCCGCGGGCCTGCCGCACACCTCGCAGGCGTCGGGGCCGTTCTCGGCCGATGAGACGGTGATGTGCCCGTCGAGGCAGTACCACGCCGGGATCCGGTGGCCCCACCACAGCTGGCGCGAGACGTTCCAGTCGCGGATGTTGGTGAGCCAATGCTCCCAGACCTTTTCGAAGCGTTCAGGCACGATCCGCGTCTCACCCGAGCGCGTCGCGGCGAGGGATGCCTCCGCGAGCCCCTTCGTGCGCACGAACCACTGGGTCTTCAAGCGTGGCTCGATGACATCGTTCGATCGCTGGCACCGCCCGATGAGCATCTCGTGCGGCTTCTCGCCGATGAGGTCGCCGCGCGCCTCCAGGTCGGCGACGATCCGGCTGCGCGCCTCGTAGCGGTCGAGCCCGGCATAGCCGTCGCCGCTGTCGTTCACGGCGGCCACGTCGTCGAGGACCGTGATCATCGGCAGGTCGTGGCGCTTCGCGAGCTCGTAGTCGTTCTGGGCGTGGGCCGGGGTGATCTTGACCGCGCCGGTGCCGAAGGCCCGATCGACCGCCTCGTCGGCGAGAATCGGCACGTCCCGCTCGACGAACGGGATGCGCGCCCGCCGCCCGACCATCGCTCGATAGCGATCGTCGTCGGGATGGACCGCGACGGCGGTGTCGCCGAGGATCGTCTCGGG
>JALYKU010000268.1 GCA_030774595.1 Chloroflexota bacterium
CCGCAGACCGTGAATGACCTGGGCGCGCGCCTCGGCCTGGGCACCGCGACCATCGCGGCCTTGGTGCTGTTCGCCTGGCAGCTCCTCCGGTACAGGCGGCGCGGAACCCTCCGCATCGCGTAGTGGATCGCGGCCTCGCGGCGGTTGTCGGCTCGGGGCTTCTCGCAGCGGTGCTCCTGGCCGCGACCGTCGCGGCGTTCCTTGGCGGCGCCGGAGCCGCGGTGCCGGCGGCGCCGGCCGCCACGCCGGACCACACGCCGATCCCGTCAGCCGCCGCCACATTCCTGCCGCTGAGCGCGGCGGCGGAGCGCGGCCGCAGCCTGTACCTGGCGAAGGGCTGTAACGGATGCCACACCGTCAGCGGGCTTCCGGGCACCTTCTCGGTCGGGCCCGACCTCACCGGTCTCCCCGCGCGCGCGGCCACGCGCAAGCCGGGCATGTCGGCCGATGACTACGTGCGCGAATCGATCGCATCGCCGCAGGCGTTCATCGTCCCGGGGTTCGAGGTCATGATGCCGCAGCTCGGACTGCGGCCCGACGAGGTGGACGCGGTCGTGACGTTCTTGCTTTCGCCCCGGTAGCAGCGTCCCGCGTCCGCTCATCTCCGGCGCCATATCGTTGCGGACGTGAGCGCAGCCTGGACGCCCGGCGAACGCCACCTGGAGCGCAGCCGGCTGCGCCGCTTCGCGCAGGCGCACGGCCACCGCGATCTCGCTTCCCTGCTGCGCTGGTCGGTCGACGACACCGACGCCTTTTGGCGCGCGGTCGACCGCGACCTCGACCTCGTCTGGGCGAGGCCGTACGAGCGGGTCGTCGACACCAGCCGCGGGATCCCCTGGGCCACGTGGTGGACCGGCGGCCGCATGAACTACGTGGCCACGGCGCTGCGCCCCGATCGCGATCCCGACCGCGTCGCCGTCATCGCCGAGGGCGAGGAGGGCGCGGTCCGCCGCGTGACCTACGGCGAGCTCGCGCGCGACGGCGCGCGCTTCGCCGCGGGCCTGCGCGCGCTCGGCGTGTCGAAGGGCGACCGGGTCGGGCTCTTCCTGCCCATGGGCGTCGAGTGCGTCGTCGCCATGCTGGCCATCGGCTCGCTCGGCGCGATCCACACGCCGATCTTCTCGGGGTACGCGGCCGACGCGATCGCCGGCCGGCTCCGCGACTGCGAGGCGAGCGTCCTGATCTGCGCCGACGGCTTCCACCGGCGCGGCAAGCTCGTCCCCATGAAGGCGATCGCTGACGCGGCCGCGGATGCCGCGCCGAGCGTCCGCCACGTCGTCGTCGCCGAGCGCGTCGGCCGCCCCGTGCCGAGCACTCCCCGCGATGTCTCGTGGAGCGACGTGCTGGCCCGCGCCGGTGAGCCCGCCGCGGCGGCGGACATGGATGCCGAGGACCCTTTCATGGTCATCTACACCTCGGGCACGACGGGGCGGCCCAAGGGCGCGATCCACGTGCACGGCGGGTTTCCCGTCAAGGCGGCACAGGACATGGCGCACTGCTTCGACGTCCAGGAAGGGGACGTCGTGTTCTGGTTCACGGACATCGGCTGGATGATGGGTCCCTGGCTCATCGCGGGCGCGCTGATGCTCGGCGCGACGATCGTCTGCTACGACGGCACTCCGGACTTCCCCGACGCCTCGCGCCTCTGGTCGATGGTCGAGCGCCACCGCGTCACGCATCTCGGGATCTCGCCGACCGCGATCCGGGTCCTCATGCGGGCCGGCGACGAGCCGGTCCGCCGCTTCGACCGCTCGTCGCTGTTCGTGCTCGGGTCGACGGGGGAGCCGTGGAATCCGGATCCCTGGTGGTGGTACTTCCGCACCGCGGGTGAGGAGCGCAGCCCGGTCATCAACTATTCGGGCGGCACCGAGATCTCCGGCGGCATCCTCGGCTGCACCACCTGGGCACCGATCCAGCCCGGCTCGTTCAGCGGTCCGGTCCCCGGCATGGACGTGGACGTCGTCGACGAGCAGGGACTGCCGGTGCGCGGGGCGGTCGGCGAGCTCGTGATCCGAAAACCGTGGCCGGGAATGACGCGCGGCTTCTGGCGCGACCCGGACCGCTATGTCGAGACGTACTGGTCACGGCTCCCGGGCATGTGGGTGCACGGCGACTGGGCGCGGATCGACGGCGACGGCTACTGGTACATCGAGGGCCGCAGCGACGACACGCTGAAGATCGCGGGCAAGCGCGTCGGGCCGGCGGAGGTCGAGTCCGCGGCAGTCGCGCACCCCGCGGTGTCCGAGGCTGCCGCGATCGGCGTGCCGCATGAGCTGAAGGGCGAGGCGATCGTGGTGTTCGCCGTGCTCAAGCCGCCGCACGAGGCCGGCGCCGATCTCGAGCGTGCCGTGCAGGACACGGTGGCCGAGCGCCTGGGCAAGCCACTGCGTCCCGAAGCGGTGAAGTTCGTCAGCCAGCTGCCGAAGACGCGCAACGCGAAGATCCTCCGCCGCGTCATCCGCGGCGCGTATCTCGGGAGCACCGACCTGGGCGACGTTTCATCTCTCGAGAACCCGGCGGCGGTCGAGGAGATCGCGGCTCTGCGCTAGGACGCCGCGCGTCCTCCGATCGCGCGGACCAGCGCGACGATGAATGCCCCTACGAGGAAGAAGAACAGGATCGCGAGGAGCGCCGCGATGTCGAACACCGGCGTGCCCGTGGGGGTCGGGAAGATCCCCTGGAACGGCCGCGTCAGTGGCTCGGTCACGCCGTACAGGGTCGACACGAGCGGCTGATCCGCGTTGGCCCCCGCGAGCCGCAGGATGAACCTCAGGAGCAGCAGGATCTCGATCACGGCGAAGATGAGCGTGATGACGCGGGTGATGGCCCAGACCGGCCTGTACGCGGTCGTCGTCGTCCCCGTGGTGCCCGGGACGTTCACGTTCGTCTGCGGGCTGCTGACGGCGGGCGCGGCTATGCCGGCGGGCTGGTCCACGACCCGATCCGTCCGCGTAACGCGCTCCGTCGGGTCGCGCGGATCCCTCATTGGGACAGTAAACAGCAATCGCGCAGCGTGCGCCAGTATCTCCGCATGCCCGTGCCGCCCGTGCAGTTGCCGGCGCGGCGGCGTCGGCATCCGATGGTGAAAGGGGTGGGGGATGAGCCCGCTGACCAACCGAGAGATCGTCGATCGGCATGCGAGAGCCATAGTCGCGAACGATCTCGACGCCCAGGACGCGCTTCTCGCCGACGACGTCACCTTCGAAGCGCCGGCGTGGCGCCCGGCTGGGTGGAGAAGATGCCGGGGTGCTGAGGAGCGCGCGTCATCCAGATAGGCTCCTGCCGTGGACTTCCCGTTCGCCCATAGGCAGCGCGTTCGATTCGGCGAGACCGACATGCAGGGCGTCGTGTACTACGCGAACTACCTCCTCTACGCCGAGGTCGGCCGCGTCGCGTACCTTCGCCATTTGGGCATCGTGTACGGGCGGGACTTCCTCCCGAACGACATCGACTTCACGATCGGAGAGGCCAGCGCCCGCTACCGCGCCCCGCTCCGCTTCGACGAGGAGTTCGACATCAAGGTCCGCGTCGGCCAGATCCGCCACTCGTCGTGGACGTTCGAGTACGCGATCGACCGCGCCGATGGAACGCATTGCGTCGAGGCTCGGACCGTGCAGGTGATGCTCGACCTCGCGACGAAGCGCGCGACGCGCATCCCGCCATCACTTCGCGCGATCCTCGAAGCGGCCCGCGGCTGATGGACTTCGAGCTTCCCGAGGAGTTGCGCCTGCTGCAGCGCAGCGTGCGCAAGCTGGTCGAGCAGCGACTCGAGCCGCGGTCGCGTGAGATCGAAGAGCGCGACGAGATCCCTCGCGACGTGATCGGCGAGATGGCAAGCGCGGGCCTCTTCGGCGTCGCCTTCCCCGAGCAGTACGGCGGCATGGGGTTCGGGACGCTCGGGTACTGCGTCGCGGTCGAACAGCTCGCGCGCACGAACGCGTCGCTGTGGAACGTGATCGGGGGCTCGACCGGGCTCTGCGGCACCGCGATCCAGATCGGGGGTCCCGAGGCACTACGGCAGCGGTACCTCCCGGACCTGCTGAGCGGCAGGCGCATCGGCGCGTACGCGCTCTCCGAGCCGAACGCCGGCAGCGACGCTGGGTCGCTGCGCACGACGGCCCGGCGCGACGGCACGCAATACGTGCTCGATGGCGCCAAGACGTTCATCACCAACGCGCCGATCGCCGACGTCCTCGTCGTCTTCGCGACGGTCGACCGCGAGGCGGGAAGCAAGGGCATCACCGCGTTCGCCGTCGAGCGGGCAACGCCCGGAGTGGAGGTCGGTCCGGACGACGCGAAGATGGGGCTGCACGGCTCGAGGACGGCGCAGGTCTTCTTCCACGAGGCCGCCGTGGACGCGGAGAAACGCATCGGGGATGAGGGCCGCGGATTCGCCGTCGCGCTCGCGACGCTCGACCACGGCCGCCTCGGGCTCGCGGCGCACGCGATCGGGGCGGCGCAGCGCCTGCTCGAAGCAGCGGTGGCGCAGGCGCGCACGCGCAGTCAGTTCGGTCGCCCGATCGGCTCGAATCAGGCGATCCAGTGGCCGCTCGCGGACGCGGCGACCGAGCTCGACGCCGCACGCCTCATGCTCTACGACGCCGCCTGGCGCCTGGATCGTGGCGAGCGTGTCACCGATCGCGCGGCCATGACCAAGCTCTTCGCGACTGAGGTCCTCGGCCGCGTGGCCGACTCGGCGGTGCAGATCTACGGTGGGATGGGCTACATGAAGGAACTTTGGATCGAGCGCGCGTACCGCGACGCGCGTATCTACCGCATCTACGAGGGCACGAGCGAAGTGCAGCGCATGGTCATCGCGGCGGCGCTGCTCTCCTGACCCGGTGCCCGCTGTGCGGACGCCGGCGGACCGCCCAGGAAGCGTCGTTGTGGATAAGGGCGCCGTTCGCGTGGATAAATACCCTTGCAGACGCCCGTGAGGGCCTCCGGTGTGGAAAACGCCGGCGTACGGAGTTCGGACAGCCCCGGTGGACATCCCGCGATCCGGGCCGCCTGGACGCTCGCTGGAGCGCTGCTTCTCGCCGCCGCGGTGTCCGCGTTCGCCGGTGCGGCGCCCGCCCCGCTGCTGGCGGGCGGAGGAGCGGCGCTTGTGGCCGGAGGCTTCGTCGCCTACCTCGTGAGGCACCAGCGGTTCCTGGGCCTGATCGCCCGCGCCGATGACCTGGTGCGCGATGGCCGGCTCGCCGACGCCCGCGCGATCCTCGCGCCGCCGCTCGACCGCTACCCCCGCTTCCCGCCGCTGGAGCGCGCCGCCGCGGACGTTCTGTACGCGAGCGGCGACCCGCTGTCGGCGGCGGTGCTGTACGAGCGCGCCGCGCGGAGCTCGCGCGACCCGCGCATCGCGGTCGGGCTCGTCGCCGCGTACGCCGCCCTGAACAAGGC
>JALYKU010000269.1 GCA_030774595.1 Chloroflexota bacterium
GCCCAGCGGCTGTTCGACAAGCGCGGCAAGCTGGACGAGATTGCGGTCGCGGCGAAGCCGGGGGTCTCGGACGCGGCGCTGTCGAAGGAGATCCGGGCAGTGCTGCCCCCCGAAGCGCAGGTGCGAACCGCGGCCCAACAGGCCCACGAGGATGCCGCCGGCACCAATACGTTCATCTCGTTCCTGCGCGTCTTCCTGCTCGCCTTCGCGGGAATCGCGCTCTTCGTCGGCAGCTTCGTGATCGCGAACTCGCTCTCGATCACGATCGCCCAGCGCACGCGGGAGTTCGCGACCATGCGGACGCTCGGCGCCTCGCGGCGGCAGGTGCTCGCGTCGATCCTCCTGGAGTCCGTGGTCATCGGCGCGCTCGCGGCCACCGTCGGCCTCTTCCTGGGCCTTGCCCTGGCGAAGGGGCTCGTCGCCCTCTTCAATGTGGTGGGCTTCACGCTGCCGAACAGCGGGCTCATCTTCGCGGCCCGCACGGTCGTGGTCTCGCTGCTGGTGGGAGTCGTCGTCACGGTGGTCGCGAGCATGCGGCCTGCGTTCCGCGCGACCCGCGTTCCACCGATCGCCGCCGTGCGCGAGGGCGCGACGCTGCCCGAGTCGCGGCTCGCACGCTTCCGCACTCCCGGGTCGGCGCTGCTGACGGCGCTCGGCTTTGCGTCACTCCTCTACGCCCTGTTCGCGCCCGGGCTCGGAACGCGACAGGTGCTGATCTTTATGGGCCTGGGCGCGCTGCTCGTCTTCTTCGGCGTGGCGCTCCTCTCAGTGCGCTTCATCCGGCCACTCGCCGCAGCGCTCGGCTGGCCCGCGACGAAGATCGGCGGCGCGGCGGGCATCCTTGCCCGGGACAACGCGCGCCGCAATCCGCAACGCACCGCCTCGACCGCCGCCGCCCTGATGATCGGACTGGCGCTCGTGACGCTCGTGGCGCTGCTCGCCGCCGGGATCACGACGACGTTCCGGAAAGCCGTCAACGATCTCTGGGGCGGCGCCGACTACGCGATCACGGCGCAGAACAACTTCAATCCGATCCCCACCGCCGCGGCGGACGCCGTCGCGAAGCTACCGGGCGTCAAGGCCGTCGGCAACGTCCGCGCGGGCGACGCGCGGGCGTTCAAGAAGAACATCTTCGCGACCGCGGTCAACCCCGCCACGAGCACCATCTTCAACGTGAAGTGGAAGCAAGGCTCGAACGCCGTCCTCGCCACACTCGGCGACAACGGTGCCTTCGTGGACGAGAACTACGCCAAGACCCACCACCTGAAGGTCGGCTCGCCAGTCGAGCTGACGTTCGCGAGCGGGCAAACGAAGCGCTTCGTGATCAAGGGCATCTTCAAGCCGCCGACCGGGGGATCGCCGTTCGGGCCGGTCACGGTCTCAGCAGCCACGTTCGATCGCTTCAACCCGAAGCCGCAGAACGTCTACTCGTTCATCCGCATGCGCGGCGGCCAGAGCGACGCCAACCTCGCTGTGCTGCAGCAGCGGCTGAAGGACTTCCCGAACGCGAAAGCGCAGACGCGCGAGGAGTTCATAAAGAACCAGACCCTGTTCCTGAGCAGGATCCTCCTGATGCTCTACGTGCTGCTCGCGCTCTCAGTGATCGTCTCGCTGTTCGGCATCGTGAACACGCTGATCCTGACCGTGTTCGAGCGCACGCGGGAGCTCGGGATGCTGCGCGCCGTCGGCATGACGCGCCGCCAGGTGCGTCGGATGATCCGGCACGAGAGCGTGATCACTGCGCTGATCGGCGGCGTGCTCGGGATCGTGCTCGGCGTCGTGCTCGCAGGCCTGCTCATCTCCCGGATCGAGTTCATCGAGTTCACGCTCCCGATCCTGTCCTTGATCATCTTCACGCTCGCGGCGATCCTGGTCGGGATCGTCGCGGCGATTGCGCCTGCACGCCGCGCGGCCCGCCTCAACGTGCTCGAGGCGCTGCAGTACGAATAGGCCGCGCTACCCGCGAATCCGCTGACGATCTGCGCCCGGGTGAGGGAGCGCAGACGGTCGCGCGGGAAACCCGCACGACCTGACACGGCGCCGCCGAGTCGGCGCCTACGGGGCGAAGGTCTCGGGCGTGGGCGTGAACGGGTAAGTCGCGAAGTACATCCGCGTGACCGCTCCGTCGTCGCCGCGCACGATCCGGAGTTGCTCGCCGCGCTCCAAGCCCGTGATCGCGCGGTAGCGGTCGGCCTCCTCTCGCCGGAAGCGCGTCGGCACCTGCGGTGTGAGCGTCTGCGCCTCCGCGACAAGCTCGCCGCCGCGCCAGCGGAAGATCCATTCGCCACCCTCCGACCACCAGCGTCCGAGCACTCCGTCGAGCTCTTGCGGCGCCGCCTCGCCCACGTGCCAGGCATCGGGCACGGCCGGAAACGCCTCGGCCGCCTGGACCGCGAGCTTCACGGCCAGGTCCGAGACGCCCTGGGCCGCGCCGGAGTTGGTCAGGAGGACCGCGCCGGTGCCCTCCTTCCGAGAGGCCACGACCATCGCGAGGAAGCCGGGCATCGCGCCTCCGTGCCCGGCGAATATCCGCTCGCCGTCGCGGAAAAGCTGCAGCCCGAGCCCGAAGCCGAGCTTCCAGCCCTCGACGTCGACCATCGTCTGGAACGTCTGCATCTCCTCGACCGTGTCCGCGGAGAGCACGTCCGGGTTCGGGTCGGAGAAGAACGCGGCCCACCGCGCCAGGTCGGCCGGGGCGCTCCAGAGCGCGCCGGCCGCCGCGGTGGCCCCGATGTCGAGGTCCGCGGGCTCCTCGTGGACGCTGTCCGCGTACGGGTCGACGAAGTAGCTCTGCGCGGCGGGCGCCTGCTTGCGCACGGACGTGCGCGTCAGGCCGAGCGGCTGCAGGACCTGCTCGCCGAGGTACTGCTCCCACGGCTGCCCGGAGACGCGCGCGACGACCTCGCCGAGCAGCGCGAACGCGAGATTCGAGTAATGGAAGTGCGACCCCGGCGGGAGCACCTGCTCGGCCTCCGCGAACGACTGCAGGAACTCTTCGCCCTCCGTGAACCACATCGTTTCCCAGACGTCGCCCGGCGGCTCGCGCTGGAGGCCGGACGAGTGCGAGAGCATCCGGCGGATTGTGGGCTTGTGCGGCGCCCCTTCGAGGTGTCGGTCGAGCGGATCCTCGAGGTCGAGCTTGCCGGCGTCGCGTAACTGCATGATCGAGACCGCCGTGAAGGTCTTCGTGATCGAGCCGATCCGGTACTGGTGGTCCGGAGTCGCCTCCTCCCC
>JALYKU010000270.1 GCA_030774595.1 Chloroflexota bacterium
CCCTGAGGCCCTGCGATGCACCGGATGCGGCCGGCGTCACCCGATCGTCGACGGCATCCCGGTGCTGCTGCCCGAAGGCGCGATCGCGCAGGTGGAGCAGGACGTGGACGCGTACGCCGCGGGCGACGCGTACGACGTCGGCGCGGACGAGAACCGCGCGTGGCTCGAGATCGGGCTGTACAAGCGCGACCTCGTCGCGAGACTCCTTCGGGGCCGGGTGCCTCGCGCGAGCATCGACGTCGGCTGCGGCGACTGGGGCCTGCACCAGGACGTGTTCGCGGCGGTCGGCACCCAGCTCGCCGTCGCGGGAGACGTGTCTCTGAAGCTCGTGCGCCACGCACGGGACCACGCGTCGGCGCCGCTGCGCGTCCACCACCTCGTGTTCTCGGCCGAGGCCCTCCCGTTCCGCGAGGGAGTCTTCGATCTCGCGTACTGCAGCGAGGTGCTCGAGCATCTCGAGCATCCCGACCGGGCGCTGGCGGAGATGGCGCGCGTCGCGGGAGGTGGGCGGAGCATTCTCACGGTCCCGAACGAGCAGCTGGTCGGCAAGCTCGAGAGCGGGCACGTGCAGACGTTCGGCTTCGACGATTTCCTGGCGCTCGCCCGGAGGCACGTGGACGTCGCGCGCACCTGGGGCGTGTTCCTCTGGAGGGAGCGCGACGTCAACGCGCTCGCGCGGACGCTCGGGGGCACGTTGCGCCTGAAGCTGTACCTGAAGCTGGGCGAGCGCGCGCCGCGTCGGAGCCTCTCGATCCTGACCGACGGTACTCTGCGCCCCCTGAAGGACCGGGAATGAGCGAACGCCCCGTACCGGATCGCGAGTGAGGGAGCGCTGCGCGAGGGATCGCGAATGAGCGAACGCCCCGTCGACCTGGACGCCCTCGTCGCGGAGGTCAAGGAGCGCGTCCGCGACAAACGCGCGCGCGGCATCTACGGTCCCGACGTCGACGCCGCACTACAGCGGCCGCTTCCGGGAGGACCGCTCGCGAGCGACCAGCTGGAGGACGCGCTCACCTCGCTGCCCATCGCCATCGCGCAGGAGGTCGTGTACGACCCGCGCAGCCGCAAGGGTGGTATCGCCGGCCTGCCGATCACGTTGGCGCGCCGCGCGGTCATCTGGCTGGTCCGGTGGTACCTGTTCGAGATCACCGGCCGCCAGAACCACATTAACGCGCTCGTGCTGCGCGCGCTTCGCGACCTCGATGCCCGGTTGCCCACGGGGCTTGTCTCACGCGTCGGCGCGCTGGAAAGCGCCAAGCGGCTCCAGGACGCGCGGGAGAACGCGGAGTATCTCGACTACTCCCAGTTCGCCGAGCGCTTCGGCGGCCTGGAGGCGCAGGTGCGCCGGCAGGCCGAGCAGTTCATGCCGTACTTCGCCGGCCGCCGCCGGGTCCTCGACGTGGGGTCGGGCCGAGGGACGTTCCTGACGCTCGCACGCGAGGGCGGGATCGGCGCGTACGGCGTCGACCTCTCGCCGCAGCTCGTCGAGCAGAGCCGGGGCCAGGGGCTCGAGGTCTACCAGATCGACGCCGAGGAGCACCTCCGCTCGTTGCCCGACGCGTCGCTCGACGGCATCTTCGCCGTCCACTTCGCCGAGCACGTGATCCCGGGCCACCTGTTCGAGATCCTCCACGAATGCAAACGCGTCCTGGTGCCGGGCTCGTACTGCATCATGGCGACCCCGAATCCGCGGACGCTCACCGTCGGCGCGCACAGCTTCTGGCTCGACCCCACGCACCGTAAGCCGCTGCCGCCCGACGCGTTCCAGTTCTACCTGCAGATCTCGGGCTTCGAGCCGGTGACGATCCACACCTACAACGCGAGCGAGCAGCGCCTCTCTGAGGACGGCCTCGAGGGTGCGGCCCTCGCGAACGTCCGCCTGCTGAACGAGACCCTCTTCGGCGACCGCGACTACGCGGTGGTAGGAATGAAGGCGTGAGCGAGGGACGGCTTCGCCGGCGCGAGCGAGCCCGACCAGCCTTGAGCCCTCTCGGGCGCAGCCACGAGATCGGTCAGGCGATGAAGCCGTGAGGCCGCGCGCGATCCATCAGTTCCATCCCTCGCTCGCTCCCCGTGATGCGGTGAGCAACCACGTCTTCGCACTACGCGAGCTGTTCCGCGGCTGGGGCTATCCGAGCGAGGCGTACGCGATCGAGGCGAAGCCGGAGGTGCCGGCCGGGGTGCGGCCATACCGGCGCCTGTTCCGCGAGGCGAGCGCCGACGATCTTCTCATGCTCCACTTCTCGATCGGGAGCGAGGCGTTCGACAAGCTCGCCAACCTCCCAGCCCAACAGGCGCTCGTCTATCACAACGTCACGCCCTCGGCCTTCTTCGAGGGCGTGAACCCGCACGCCGCGCTGCACACGCGCAAGGGCCGCGCGCAGCTGCACGCGCTCGCGAAGAAGATCCCGTTCGCGATCGGCGTGTCTGAGTTCAACCGCCGGGAACTCGGAGCGGCCGGCTTCGCCCGCACCGCGGCCGTACCGATCCTCATCGACTGGTCGAGGTACGACGTCCCGCCCGATGAGCGCGTCCTGGCGCGCTGGCGCGGGCCGCACACGAACATCCTGTTCGTCGGCCGCATCTCACCGAACAAGCGTCAGGACGAGCTGGTGCGCCTGCTCGCGTACACGCGCGCGTGCGTCGATCCATCGGCGCGCCTCTTCCTCGTCGGCGCGCATCGGGACCAGCCGCAGTACCACGCGCGCGTCTCGGCGCTTGCGGCCGAGCTCGGTCTCGCGGATGCGGTGATCTTTACCGGCAGCGTGAGCGACGCCGAGCTCGCGGCCTACTACGGCGTCGCGAGCGTCTTCGTGTCGCTGTCCGAGCACGAGGGGTTCGCGATGCCCGTGCTCGAGGCGTTCCGTTTCGGCGTGCCGGTGATCGCCCTCGACGCTGGGGCCGTCGGCGAGACCGCGGGCGGCGCGGCCCTGCTGTTGCGCGAGAAGGACGTACCGCTCTTCGGGGAGACGATCGCACTGCTGCGCGAGCGCCCAGCGCTTCGCGAGCGGCTGGTCTCGGCGGGCCAGCGGCGGCTGCGCGACTATTCGGCCGACAAGGTCGCCGAGCGGATGCGCGCCGCGCTCGAGCTCGGCGTCCCCCTCGCCGCATGACCGCGCGTGTCCGCACCATCCACCAGTTCCACCCGACGCTCGCGTACGGCGACGCAGTCAGCAACGACTGCTTCGAGCTCCAGCGCCTCTTTTGGGACTGGGGAGCCACCAGCGAGCTGTACGCGTGGGAACGGAAGGCCGCCGTCCAGGCGTTCGCACGCGACTACCGCGAGTACGGGCGCCCCTTGGTCGCCAGGCCCGAGCTGGGCGCCCCGCTGGAGCACGGTGATCTGGTCGCCGATCCCGAGCGCCTCCTGGTCGTGCACCTGTCCATGGGCAACGATTCCCTCGACGAGGTGCGGACGTGGCCCGACCGGATGATCGTCCGCTACCACAACATCTCCCCGCCGGAGTTCTTCGAGGCGCACAACGAATACGCCAAGCGCTATGCGGAGAAGGGACGCGAGCAGCTGCGCGCGTTCGCCGGCGTGGCGCCGCTCGCCCTCGGGGACAGCGAGTACAACCGCCGGGAGCTCGAGCAGGCGGGCTTCACGCGCACCGCGGTGGTGCCCATCCTCATCGACTGGTCGTGGACCGAGACGCGCGCCGACCGCGACGTGTCCGCGCGGATGGCGCGTCCGGGTAACAAGGTGTTGTTCGTCGGACGCGTCTCTCCACAGAAGGCGATCCACGACCTCATCGCCGGTTTCGCCGCCTACCGCGAGCGCGACACGACCGCCCAGCTCGTGCTGGTCGGTTCGCGCGACGACGCTGGCACCTACGGCCGCTCCCTCGAGGAACGGGTGCGCTCGCTGGGCATGGAGGATGCCGTCGTGTTCGCCGGCGCGGCGAGCGACGCCGAGCTCGTCGCGTACTACGCGGGCGCGTCGGCGTTCGCCACCATGTCGGACCACGAAGGCTTCTGCATCCCCGTGCTCGAGGCGATGCGCTTCGATGTCCCGGTGGTCGCGCACGCGGCCGGAGCCACGCCCGAGACCGTCGGCGACGCCGGCATCCTCATCGAGCGCAAGTCACCGGAGGCCATCGCCGACGCGCTCGAGCGCGCGCTCGTGGACCGCGCGTCCCGCGACGACCTGGTCGCACGGGGACGCCGGCGCCTCGAGGACTACTCGCGCGAGCGCGTCTCCGCGGCGCTGCGCTCGGCCCTCTCCGCGGCGGATATCGCAGCTCCCACGCTGCGGCGCCATCACATCGCCGTGATGTCGAGCGACGAGCGGTGCGGGATCCATGACTATTCCGGCGCGCTCGCTTCGGGCCTGGCCGCGAACGGCCACCGAGTCAGTTTCGTCGGGGTCGTGCGCTGGGACAGCGCGGACCTCGCGCGCAAGACAATGGAGCTACCCAGGGAGGCCGACGTCGTCCTGATCGAACACGAGTTCGGCATCTTTCGCAGCTCGGCGCTGGCGAGAGCGATGTGGCGCATGCGGCGCGCCGGAAAGCGCATCCTGCTCTCCCTCCACGAGCTCGATCCCGACAAGTTCCATCACTACCTGAAGGTGCTCGCGTCCATCCACTACAGGCAGCACTCCGGCCCCGCGCGCGAACTGGCGCGCATCGCCTGGCACTCGGGCGTCATCGCGCAGCGTCTCTTCCGCTACCGGGCGACGCTTTGGGCGCTGGGGCTCTTCCCGGAACGCATCGTCGTCCATTCGGCGCGGGTGCTCGACAAGGTCGACCTCATCACCGGTGACCTCTCGCGTGTGACCGAGGTCCCGCTGGTGATCATGCCGCTCGACGACGCGCCGCCGCTGGACGAGGGCGAGCCGGACGAGCTGCGGCGCGCGCTGCGCACGAAGCTCGGCCTGCCGCAGGATCGCTTCATCTTCATCTCGCCCGGGTTCCTGTTCCGGCGCAAGCGGCTCATCGAGGTCATCGCCGCGGCGCCGCGCGACTCGCTCGTGGTCCTGTCCGGCACCGAGTCGGCGTGGGACGGTGACTACCTCGGCGACATACGCCGATTCATCGCCGAGCAGCGGCTCGACAACGTCGTCATCAACACCGACTACGCCACGATGGCCGAACACGTGCTGGCCGCCGACGCGATGGTGCTGTTCTACCGGGACGTGTACCAGTCGGCCATCGCGACGCAGGCGATGTGGGCGGAGAAGCCGACGATCTTCTCGGAGCTGTCGTCGTTCGACCTGTACCGGGGCGCGGGGTTGTTCGCGTCGGACGAACGGGAGCTCGCGGAGCGCATGGTCGAGATCCAGCGTCCCGAGGTCGGGGAGCGGCTCGTCCGCCAGGCGCGCGTCATGAAGCGCCTCCTGTCGCCGCAGCGCGCCGCCCTTCGGTACCTGGCCGGCCTCGGGGAGGTATGAGCGGACGCGAGCGCCTGCTCGTCGTCGTCCAGCGGTACGGGACCGAGATCGTCGGGGGCGCGGAGACGCACGCCCGTCTCGTCGCGGAGCATCTCGCGCCGCATCTGGACGTCGAGGTCGCGACGACGACGGCGCTCGACTACTGGACCTGGAGGAACCACTACCCGCCGGGCGACACCCGGGTCCACGGCGTCCCCGTCCACCGCTTCGCGAACCTCCGGGAGCGCGCGCGCGACTTCCAGTCGTTCTCCCGTCGCGTGCTGCAGGAGGCGCACACTCTCGAAGAGGAGCAGCGCTGGATCCGCGACCAGGGACCGGAGTGTCCCGATATCCTCGGGTTCCTCCACCGTCACGGCCGCGAGTACGACTACGCCCTCTTCTTCAATTACCTGTACTACCCGACTCTCCACGGGCTGCCGCTGGTCCCGGAGCGGGCGCTGCTGATGCCCGCCGCCCACGACGAGCCCGCGATCCGCCTGTCGAGCTACCGCGCGATCTTCCACCTGCCGCGTGCCATCCCCTACAACACGAATGAGGAGCGGGACCTCGTGCACCGTCTCTTCCACAACGAGCGCGTGCCGTACGACATCGTCGGGGTGGGGGTCGACGCGCCCGCCAACGTGCCTTCCGCCGGCCGCTTTCGGAGCGCGCACGGCCTCGAGCGGCCCTTTCTTCTGTACTTCGGGCGGATCGTCGAATCCAAGGGCGCCGACGAGCTCCTCGACTTCTTCGTGCGCATGAAGCACGCGCCGGGAGCCCCCGCGATCGACCTCGTCCTGGCGGGCAAGGCCGAGCTGGCCATCCCGCGGCGGGACGATATCCACGTCATCGGCTTCGTCGACGAGCCAACGAAGTGGGACATGCTCGCCGCCGCGACGGCATTCGTGCTGCCGAGCCGCCTCGAGAGCCTGTCGATGGTCGTCCTCGAGTCGTGGTGGTCGCGCAAGCCCGTGCTCGTCCACGCGCGCTGCGAGCCCGTGGTCGGGCAGGTCCGGCGCGCTCGAGGTGGACTCTGGTACGACGGGTACGGCGAGTTCGCCGAGGCCGTCGGCAGGCTCATGGAGGACGGGGCGCTGCGCGACGCGCTCGGCCGAAGTGGCGAGGAGTACGCGCGCGCGAACTACTCCTGGCCGGTCGTCGAGGCCAAGTACCTCGACCTGCTCGCGGAGATCCGCTTCTCGCGCTAGGGAGGGCGGCCCGATCGGACAATCGTACGAGTGAAAGCCGCGGGCAGTCGACCTCGCCGGCGCGGCCGCGCTGGAGCACCGATACGGAAACGGTACATTCCCCCGATCGGGGGACGGATCCGCTCACCGACCACACGCTGGTACGTCTATCATTCTAACAGGCGCACGCACGCGAGACATACGAGCGGTCGGGCGCCGGGGCGATGGGGAGCGCGATTTTGGGTGGGCGACAGCAGCGGCACGCGTCCGGGAGCGACGATCGGATCATTTCGCATGGCGTGGCGACGCGGGCCGTCGATCCGGTCTCGAACCTCTTGCTCGCCGGGGCGCAGGCGCTCGCTTCCCGGTCCGCCGGTGCCATCGCGGCGGCCACCCGGCGCGCCAGTGCGCCGGAGCCCGGTCAGGTCTCCCTGAGCGTCGTCTGGGGCGTCGCGACGTTCGCCATCATCGTCGTGCTCGCCCTGGCCCAGATCCCCCAGCTGCGCGAGGCCTTCCTTGCGGCGCTGCCGGCCTCCGGCACGGCGATCGTGGCCGATCTCAGGGAGCCGTCAGGTGCGTCCACGGGATGGACGGGCAGGGAACTTGACACGCTCGACGGCGTCGGACAGGCGGACACCACGGGAGCTCTCAGCGGCGCCAACTCCGCCGCGGGGAACACGACCGGCGAGAACTCGCCGACTTCAGGATCCGAGGACTCCGCGGCCATTGTGTCCACGGCCGACGGCTCGCCCGAGCCCGCGCGAGCCGTGACGAACGCCACGGCGACCGCGGTGGTCGCCCAGCCGACCGCCGCGCCCACAACGGCGCCCTTCCTCACCGAGGCGACGACGGTCCTCGGCCTCATCGATGTGGTCGACACCGTCCCCGCGCTCGCCGTTCCCCCGGTCGTCGCTTCGGTCACGGCGGCGGTCACGACCGTCACGGCCGCCGTCGCGCCCAGCGCTGCGCCCGCTCCCGTCGTGGTGACCACACCGATCGCCCGAGCAACGGCCAAGCAGAAAGCACCATCGGGCGGGACGCCGACAAAGGCGAAGTAGCCCAGGGACCCCGCGCCACGCCGCACCCCCAGTGAAGCGCCGTCAGCAATCTCCGGCCTCCGCCCTATCCTCGCCTGCACAATGATGAACCGGCCCCGAGGCGGCGATGGTCGCGAGTGGGGGAACATCGACTGGTCGAACATCGATCTCTCCATGTTCGGCGCCCGGGGCCCCCGCCGTCCGGCGCGACCGCCTTCGCGGTTCGCCATCCTCATCGGGGCGATCCTGCTGGCCTTCTTCCTCATTCCCTTCGTGTTCGGCCCTCTCGTCACCTTCCTCACCAACCTGCTGTGGTTCCGGAGCCTCGGGCTGGAGGAGGTCTACCTTCGCCGCTTCACCGCCTCCTTCGCCGCGTTCATCGTGTTCTTCCTCGCCTTCTTCCTCCTCGCGCTTCCGAACCTCTACGCGGCGCTCCGGCCGCGGATGCCACGGGTCGTCGTCGACACGACCCGCCCCCGGCCCGGACCGCTGCCGTCGACGATCCGGCTCATGCCGCTCCTCCTGATCCCGTCCTTCTTGTTCGGCCTGGTCGGAGGAGACCAGTGGGATCCGCTCCTGCGCTGGCTGAACGCAGTGCCGTTCGGTACGGCCGAGCCGCTGTTCGGTCGTGACGTCGGGTTCTACTTCTTCACGCTCCCCGTGCTCGAGTTCGTCCGGGGATGGCTCTTCGCCGCTCTCCTGGTCATCGCGATCGGCGTCGTGGCCTTGTACGTCGTGCGCGGCGTCATCGGCGTCGCCACCGGCTCACTCGCGCGCGGAGACCTCCGCGTGGGGGCGCGCACCGCCTTCGCTCTCGCCCGTCCGGCGCGAGCGCACCTCGCCGTCCTCGGCGGCCTCCTTCTTCTTCTCGTCGCCGCCGGGTACTGGCTCGATCAGTCGGAGCTCCTGTTCCAGCAGGAGAGCGTCCTCACCGGCGCCGGGTACACCGCGATCCACGCCCGGCTGCCGGCTCTGGTCATCCTCATGATCATCAGCATCGTCGCGGCCCTCGCGAGCTTCGCCGCCGCCTTCTCGCGGCGCGCCTGGTTCCTCGCCGGGGCGCTGATCGCGCTGGTGCTCGCGTCGATCATCGTGGGCGGCCTTTTCCCGGCCGTCCTCGAGGCGGTCATCGTGCGTCCCGACCAGCTGAACCGCGAGAGGCCGTACATCGACGTCAATATCGCGGCGACGCGCACCGCCTATGGGCTCGGCGGCGTCGAGGAATCGCTCTTCGATGTCGCTGAAAATCCGAAGGCGGCGGACGTGCAGCGGCAGTTCGCGACCACCGACGCCGTGCGGCTGTGGGATTACCGCGTGCTCCTATCGTCGTACGAGCAGCTCCAGGGCATCCGCCAGTACTACGCCTTCCACGATGTCGACGTGGATCGCTATCAGATCGGCGGCGTCGAAACGCCGGTGATGCTTTCGGCGCGGGAGCTCGACCCCAGCCGGCTCCCGACCGTCGCGCAGACCTGGGTGAACCGGCACCTGGTGTACACGCACGGCTTCGGGGCGGTCGTGACGCCGGTGGGCGCCGTCGGCAGCGAGGGCCGTCCGAGGTTCGCGCTGCGCGACATCCCGCCCCAGGGCGAACCGAAGGTCGACCAGCCGCGCATCTACTACGGCGAGCTGACGAACGACTACGCGCTGGTCTCCACGAGCCAGGACGAGTTCGACTACGCGGCCGAGCGGGACGCCACGACGCGGTTCACGGGCGGCGGTGGCGTGGGCATCGGCGGCCTGTGGGATCGCATCCTCTTCGCGCTGCGCAGCCGGGATCTCAACCTGCTCGTCTCTTCGCAGATCCGCGGCGACAGCCGGATCCTGTTCAACCGCAACATCGCCGACCGGGCGGCGCTGATCGCGCCGTTCCTCACATTCGACGCGGATCCCTACCTCGTCGTGGCGGACGGCTCGCTCTGGTGGATCAACGACGCGTATACGACCGGGGATCGCTACCCGTACAGCCAGAAGCTCGGACCACTGCGCCGGCAGACGGGCAGCAGCGTCGGCGATCCCGGGCTGAACTACATCCGCAACAGCGTGAAGGTCGCGACGAACGCCTACGACGGGTCGGTGCACTTCTACGTCGTCGACGAGGCCGACCCCGTGATCCGAACGCTGCGTTCCATCTATCCGAAGCTCTTCGAGCCCATCGCCAACATGCCGGCGAGCCTGCGCGCGCACATCCGGTACCCGGAAGACATCTTCCGCATTCAGACCGACATCTTCACCACGTACCACATGACCGATCCAGACGAGTTCTACAACCGCGCCGACGCCTGGCGCGTGGCCAACGAGGTCTTCCAGCAGGGCCAGGCGCCGCAGCCGCTCGAGCCGTACTACGTGGCGACGCAGCTGCCGGGCTCGCAGCGGGCCGAGTTCGTCCTGTTCTCGCCGATGACTCCCGCAGGGGGGAACCGCGACAACATGGTGGCGTGGGTCGCGGGCCGCGCGGATCCTCCTGAGTACGGCAAGCTGCGCGTCCTGCGCTTCCCCAAGGACCGTGCGATCTTCGGTCCGCTGCAGATCGAGGCGCGCATCGACCAGGACGCGACCATCCGCCAACAGCTCTCGCTCTTGTCGGTCGGCGGTGGCGCGCAGGTCATCCGCGGCAACCTGCTGGTGATACCGGTCGGTGACTCGTTCATCTACGTCGAGCCGCTCTTCGTCCAGGCCAGCCAGGCGCGGCTGCCCGAGCTCCAGCGGGTGCTCCTGGCGACCCAGGACCGCGTCGTGATGGCGGAGTCGTTCGACAAGGCGCTCACGCAGCTCTTCGCCGTCGCCGCGCAACCGAGCCCCACGCCGTCCTCACAGCCCACTCCGGCGCCCTCAGCGCAGCCCGCTCCCAGCGGCTCGCCCTCCGCCACGACCGTCGCGGCGCTCGTGCGATCGGCCTCGGATCACTACCGGCGCGCGCAGGACGCGCTGCGGGCGGGAGACTTCGCGACGTACGGGACCGAGATCAAGTCGCTCGAGGACGATCTCGCGAGGCTGCGAGCGCTCACCGGCCAATAGAGGTTGCGCGTGGACAGGAGCGCGCGGCTCCTCCTCATCGCCGTCCTCGCGGGCGTCTTCTGGTCCATCGGCGCGATCGACCTCAATCGTCCACAGCCCGATCGCCTCGCGCTGCTGATCCTCGGCGGTGTCCTCGGCTGGGCGGTGCTCCGTCGCTTCCCGGTGGGGCCGCTCGTCGGCGCCTACGCCGTGCTCATAGCTGCGGTCGAGCGGCTGGGACGCGAGCCCCTGGTGGGCGGAAGCGACGTCCTTCCCGCGACCGCCGAGGCGATCGGGACACTGCTGCGGGGCCAGAACCCGTACACGCACGTGATGCAGGTCACCATCCCCGTCGGATCACCGCTGGTGTATCCGCCGGGCGAGTTCTTCTTCTATGCGCCCACCTTCCTCCTTGGCGGCGACATCAGCAGGGTCGAGACGTGGACGGGGATCCTGACTGTCGCGGCGATCGCGGTCGCGGGCTTTCACGTGGGCCACGACGCCGCCTCTCTCCCGGCGATGCTCTACGCGACGTGGGGCATCGCCGCCTTCCGGACGGTCGACGGGGGGAATGACGTGAGCGCCGCGTTCCTCGTCGTCGTCGCGCTCGTCGCGCTGGCGTTCGCGTCCTCGCCCCGCCCCCGGACGCGCGTCGCCGCGCTCGCGCTGTCGGCGTTGGCGTTCGGCTGGGCGCTGGCATTCAAGCAGTTCGCCGTGATCGTGTTCCCGCTCGTGCTGCGCCACCTCGCGACGACCGGCGCCCCGTGGAAGCGCTACGCCGTGGCCGCGACGCTTGTCGCCGCCGCCTTCATCGTGCCATTCCTGGCCTGGGCTCCGGGTCCGTTCCTGGCGCAGCAGGTCCAGGCGCTGACGTTCCACGACCAGGTGTGGGGCGCGAACCTGCTTCATCTGCTGGCGGGGCCGATCGATATGACGCCGCTCCTGCCGGTCTTCTTCGTCCTCGAGACCCTGCTCACCGCGGCGGCGCTGATTATCGCGATGCGCGCCGACCTGACCTCACTTGGCCGTGCCGCGATCTACGCCGCCGGCGTGCTCTCGCTCCCCTTACTGCTCGCACGTTGGACCACGCAGTCGTACTACGTGTACGCCGTGACGGTGGCGGCGGCCGGGATCGCGCTGCTCGATGTGCGCGTCGGTGGCGACCGCGCGATGCTCGCCACCACGGACCGCGTTCCGCCGCGGGACAGTGGCCATCAGAACATCTAACCTCTTGCACGAGTGAGTCACACGGTCGTGCTGGGGGGAGGCATCTGCGGCCTCGCCGCCGGTTTCCAGCTCGCCGAGCACGCCGAGCAGGTAACGGTCCTCGAAGCACAGGGTTTCCTCGGCGGCCTCGCCACGACCCTGTACGGGGCGACGGGCGCCGGCTTCGACTTCGGTCCGCATGCGTACCACGCGCGCAACCAGCGGGTCCTCGACATGTTCAAGGAGATCGCGTACGACGGCTTCCCGGCCCGCGCGAAGAACGTGCGCATCAAGTTCCGGGGGAACTACTACAAGTACCCGCTCGAGGCGCTCGACATCGCGAAGAGCATGTCGCCGGTGCTGGCGGCACGGGCGTTCTTCGACTACGTGCTCGAGAGCATCCGCCGCAAGCTCGCGCCGCGAAAGCTCGTCTCCGCGGAGGACTGGGTCACGCAGGCCATGGGCCGCACGCTCTACGGGCTCTTCTTCGGCCCGTACACCACCAAGGTGTGGGGCATGCCGCCGTCGCAGCTGGCGGCGTCGTTCGCGCAGCACCGCATCCCTCACATCTCGCTCATGAAGGTCATCGTCTCCTCACTCCGGAAGGGCTACGCGAAGCGGACCGGCACCGAGCATCGCTACGCGCCTCTGGTGATCGAGCTCTACTACCCGCCGAAGGGCGCCGGCCTGATCTCCCAGCGCATGGCGGCGCGCATCTGCAGCGCGGGGGCGAACAATCGCGTGCTCACCAACGCGCTGGTGACCGGACTCGACGTCGAGGGAGATCGCCTCGTGGGTGCACGCTACCGCGAGGTACCGCCGACGAACGAGGACGGCCAGCTGTGCATGCTCGCGTCGGGCACGGAGAGCGGCGTCGATCCGTGGCGGGCGGCCGCCGGTCCCGAGCTCCGCGTCGCGTGCGACCGCGTGGTGAACACGGTCCCGCTGCCCGCGCTGGTGGAGCTGCTCGGCGACGCGGTCTCCGCAGAGGCGAAGGCCGCCGCCCGCTACCTGCGCTTCCGAGCGCTCACCATCGTCGGACTCCGGTGCAAGCGCAGACAGGCGCTGCCTGCGCAGTCGATCTACTTCACCAACAAGACCTTCAATCGCCTCTCCGAGACGCGCAACTACGGTGGCTCCGAGGTCTGCGGCCCCGACGAGACGGTGCTGCTCTGCGACATCACCTGCGACGTCGGGGACGCGATCTGGAACGCCTCCGCGGACGACCTCGGACGCCGCTGCGCCGAGGAGCTCGCCGAAGAGGGTTTCATCCGGGAGGACGAGCTCGAGGAGTCGGTCGTGCTCAGGTCGACGTTCGGCTACCCCGTGTACATGGTCGGCTACGAGGCGGCCGTGGACACGCTCATGAAGGAGCTCATGCGCTTCGAGAACCTGGTGACCGGCGGGCGCCAGGGCCTCTACAAGTACGTCGACATGGACATCGCGTCGGAGATGGGCCTCTCGATGGCCGACCACTTCATCTCCGGCAGGACGAAACGGGAAGCGATCGGTCACATCCCGTACGAGGACCGCACGTTCGCGTGAGAGGATCTCGCGGCGGAGCCCCGGCCGCGGACGAGGACATCGAGGTCGGCGTGATCGGCGCGGGCTACTGGGGCCCGAATCTCGTGCGCAATTTCAGCGAGGCGCCCGGTGCGAACATCCGCGCCGTGGCGGATCTGTCGCCGGAGCGGCTCGCCGCTATCCGCAAGCGCTTCCCCGCGGTCCGCGTGACCACCGATCATCGCGAGCTGCTCGGCGATCCGGACATCGACGCGGTCTGCATCGTCACGCCGATCGCGACGCACCGCGCCCTCGCCCACGAGGCGTTCGCGGCGGGGAAGCACGTGTTCGTCGAGAAGCCTCTGGCGGGCACGGTGGCCGACGCCGAGGCGATCGTGCGGGCCGGGCACGATGCCGGACGCACCCTCATGGTCGGGCACACCTTCGTCTACAACCCGGCGGTCACGACGGTACGCGCCTTGCTCGAGCGCAGGGAGCTCGGTGACATCCACTACATCGACAGCCAGCGCGTCAACCTGGGTCTCCACCAGTTCGATTTCAACGTGCTGTGGGACCTCGGTCCGCATGACGTCTCGATCACGCTGTATTGGCTCGATGAGGAGCCGGAGTGGGTTCAGTGCATCGGCGCGTGCTATACCCAGCCGGGGATCGAGGACGTGGTGTTCCTCACGATGGGGTTTCCCTCGGGCGCGCTCGCGCACGCGCATCTGTCGTGGCTCGCTCCGAGCAAGCTGCGCACGATGACCGTCATCGGCTCTCGCAAGATGGCCGTGTACGACGACGGCCATCCGGCGGAGAAGGTAAAGCTCTACGACCACGGCGTCGTGGCCCTCTCCGCGGAGGAGCTGCGGCGCTCGTACCGCGCCGGCGATATCCACAGCCCGCGGATCCCCGTGACGGAGGCGCTGCAGCTCGAGGTGCGCCACTTCATCGAGACGATCCGTTCGGGGGAGCCGCCGCGGAGCGACGGCGAGGCCGGCCTGCGTGTCGTTCGAGTGCTGGAGGCGGGGATGCGCTCGCTGCGCAGCGGCGGCGCGCGGGTCGCGTACCGCCCCGAGCTGGTCCCGGCGTGACCTCGCTCGGGGTGAGGGTCCACCCCACGGCCCTCGTCGCGCCGAACGTCGAGCTCGGCCTCGGGTCGACCGTGGCCGAATACGTCGTCCTCGGGCGAGCGCCGCGCGGCAAGCGCGACGGCGAGCTGCCGCTGGTCATCGGGCCGGGTGCCGAGATCCGCCCGTTCACGACGATCTATGCCGGCACCACCATCGGCGCGCGCCTGCAGACGGGGCAGGGCGCCTCGATCCGAGAGGACAACGTGATCGGCGACGATGTGTCGGTCGGCACCCATGCCAGCCTGGAGTTCGGCAACCGCATCGGCTCGCGGGTGCGTATCCACACCGGGTGCTTCCTCGAGCTCGTGACCATCGAGGACGACGTCTTTCTCGGCCCGCACGTCGCCTTCACCGACGACCCGCACCCTCAGTGCCCCGCGTACCTCGATTGCGTGAGGGGCGCGACCGTGCGGCGGCGCGCGCGCATCGGCGCGAACAGCACCATCCTGCCGGGCGTGGAGATCGGCGAGGATTCGCTGGTGGGCGCCGGCAGCGTCGTGCGCGCCAGGGTCGAGGCGCGGAGCGTCGTGGCGGGCAATCCCGCGATACTGCTCAAGGGCGATATCCGGGACCTCGCGTGTTTTGCCGGGATCTTCCCTCATGCGTATTCATGGCTGGATCCCGGACCCGCCGACCGTCCCGGTCAGGTGGACGCGAGGCCGTCGGCGAGCGCTCCAGCCCGCGAGCCGGAGGAGTAGACATGGCCATCGCGACGAACATCGAGATACCGCTGGTGGATCTGCGCGCGCAATACGCGACGATCAGGGACGAGGTGAGAGCCGCGATCGACGACGTCCTCGACGCGATGCAGCTCACGATCGGGCCGAACGTCCGCGCCTTCGATCAGGAGTTCGCGGCCTACTGCGCGACCAGGCATGCGATCGGCGTCGGCTCGGGGACCGACGCGCTCCAGCTCGCGATCCGCGCGTGCGGCGTCTCCGGTGGCGACGAGGTGATCACGGTCTCCCACTCGTTCTTCGCGACCGTGGAGGCGATCCTCTACGCGAACGCGCGGCCGATCCTCGTCGACGTCGACGAACGCACGATGCTCATGGACCCCGCCGCGGTCGCGAACGCGATCACGCCCAGGACGAAGGCCATCGTTCCCGTGCACCTGTACGGACGGACCGTCGACCTCGCGCCGCTGCGCCGTATCGCTCAGGACCGAGGGATCGCGATCATCGAGGACGCGGCGCAGGCGCACGGAGCGCTGCTCGACGACGGGCGGAAGGCCGGGTGCGGAGGACGCGCCGGATGCTTCTCGTTCTATTGCAGCAAGAACCTGGGCGCGTACGGCGAGGCGGGGAGCATCACGACGGACGACGACACGCTGGCGGAGGAGCTTCGCGCGCTGCGCGAGCACGGCCAGTCGACGCGCTATTACCACCCTGTCGTCGGCTACAACGCGCGGCTCGACGAGATCCAGGCGGCGATCCTGAGGGTGAAGCTTCCGCGACTGGAGGCGTGGAACGACCGGCGGCGGGCGATCGCGCGGTCATACACGGAACAGCTCGCGGACTGCGGCGTGACCACGCCCGAGATGCCGGCCGATCCGCGGCGCCACGTCTTCTACGTGTACCCGATCCGCGTACCCGCTCGACGGCGCGACGCGCTGCGCGCCCACCTCGCGGAGCGCGGGATCGGCACGCAGATCCACTACCCGGTGCCGATCCACCTGCAGCTGTCGGCGGAGTTCCTCGGCTATCGAAAGGGCGACCTGCCCATCACGGAGCGCGTCGCCAGCGAGGTGCTCTCGATCCCAATGTACGCGGAGCTCACGGATGAGAGCGTGTCGCGCGTTGCCGGAGCGGTCCGCGAGTTCATGAAACGGTGAGCCAGGCGGGCGCCCGTGTCGTCAAGGCGGTCCACGGCGTCCAAGCGGTCACCCCGGACCCGGCAGATGAGATCCATGAAGCCGCGCGCTTGCGCGAGACCGAGCCGCGCGAGGCGCTCCTCGAGCGCTACGCTGCCGCGGCCGACGCCGGCAGTGCCGCGGG
>JALYKU010000271.1 GCA_030774595.1 Chloroflexota bacterium
GCTGGAGGGCTCTCGCTGGCCGCGTTCGCCACCGCGTTCGCCCTGTTGCTCCTGGGCGTCGCAGGGGCGCTCATGGCGTCATGGATCGGGGGCGCGCGCGCCGGGTCCGTGCTGGCCGGTGCGGGCACGCGCGATCCCGCGATCGCGGGGGCCTTCTGCCTGTCCGCCTCGGCTCCCGCCGCCGCCGGCGTACCGCTCGCCTACGGGCTGCTGCTGGTCGGGGCGTCCGCGCTCGCCGTTGGCCTCCGGCACCGGCGCGATTCCGACACGCTCGGAACCTAGGCAAAACTACCTACGCCGCTTGCGCCGCGATCCGCCCGGCGCGAGTTTCATCCGCGGTGGCGCTGCCTCTCCTCACGACGGTCGTCGCGGCCGTGTTCGCGGTCTTCGTGCTGGCCCAGTGGATCCGCAAGCGCAGGCCCTACCAGCTGGTCTGGGGGATCGGCCTGCTGATGTTCGCGGTCGCGGCGGGCGCTGGCTTCGTCGCGCGCAGCTCCGGTGTTGCGGAGGCGGACTACCGCGTGTTCTACCTGTTCGGGGCGATCCTGAACGTAGCGTGGCTCGGCCTCGGCACGATCTTCCTCCTGGCGCCGCGGCGCGTCGCGGACGTCGCGCTCGCGGCCGTCGTCTTGTTCAGCGCCGTATCCGCCTTCGTCGTCTTCTCCACGCCCGTCGACGTGGCCGCGGCCGGCGACACCGGCAAGGGGTTCCAGGACGCGCCGCCGCGTGTGCTCGCCGGCATCGGCAGCGGTGTGGGCAGCGTCGTCCTGATCGCTGGCGCGCTGTGGTCGGCGTGGGGCTTCATGCGCCGGAGGCACCAGGGCCGGAGGGCGCTGGCGAACGTGGTCATAGCGGTCGGGGTGCTGATCGTCGCCGCGGGCGGGACCGTCGCCTTCACCGGCGCGAGCGGCATCCTGGAGACGACGAACCTGGTCGGTATCGCGGTGATGTTCGCGGGGTTCCTGCTCGTCTAGTTACTGCGCGGTCTTGTTCGTCCCCTCGTCGCCGAGCAGGCGCGTGACGAGCCGGCGCGCGGCGAGCGTGGCGCCGGCGGTGAGGCCTGCCGTGGCCGCGTTCCAGGCGGCCTCCTGCGCGCGCGGCCCCTTCTCGACCTCGCCGATCTCCTCACGGAGCTGCCCGCGGAGCCTCTTGCGCGCGCGCCCCTTCAGCTTGTCCAGGCGGCCGCCGAGGCGCTCGATCACGCGCTCGATCTCGCTGTCGGGGCGTCGACGGCGCGACTCGCGCACGCGGCGGACGATGCCGACGACCCCGATCGCCGCGACCGAGCCGAGCGTCCCGAAGACCGCCACGGGCTGCCGACGTGCGAGCGCGCGCGGATCCATATCCGCCTTCGCGCGCGCCAGCAGCAGATCGACGTCGGCGTCGATCTGCCCGCGCAGCTCGACTAGCTCGCGGTGCGTCCGCGCAGACGGGCTTTCGCCCATCGAACCGTCTCCTTGATCGATGTGATGGATCGCTCTGGTCCGTGCAGCTCGAGCCGCTTGTAGCCCGTGTAGCCGGTGATGCCGGCGGCGACGCCGAAGACGATCGTCACGATGAGGGCGCTCGCCCACAGCGGCAGCACGAGTGCGATCAACGCGATGATCAGGACCGTCAGCCCGACCACGAAGAAGAGCCCCAGCGCCGCGGCGATGCCGAACCACTTCGCGGCTCGCAGGTTCGCGCGGACGATCTCCCCGATCTCCTGTCGGGGCAGTTCGAGCTGCTTGCGGATGTACGTCCGGACGTTCGTGCGTATGCGCCCGAGCAGCGTGCCGTAGCCGGGGCGGGACTCCATTCCGAGCGACTCTACAGGTTCCGATCCGGACTGCATCGTGGCCGGCGCGCGGCAGGAACTCTGCGAGCACCGCGAGGCCGCTCGTCGGAGCGTCCTTCGCGCGCTCGACCGACGGTCAGCGCGCCGCGGACCTCCGTGGGGCCTGTCCCAGCGCTTCGGCGATCCACCGGCGAGCGAGCGCATGCAGGGGCGCGTACGCCTCCCAGGTCGATCGTGCCCACTCCTCGACGGCGCGCGCGTGGGCGACGGGGTCCTCCGCGGCCAGCGCGTCGGCCAGGGTCGTCGCTCCACGGAATGCCGGGATGCGCGATTTCTCGACCGGCGACCTTCCATTGAGCCATTGCTGCAGGGCGGCGTAGGTCGCCTCCGAGCCGCCGTGCTCGAGCCCGCAGCACATGCCGGTCAGGTGCGCGGCGAGCGACTTCGCCGATCGGCAGTACCTGTCGGGATGCTGCAGCGTGTATGCGTCCACCGCGAGGCGGTGGACGCGCGCATATCTCGCGTCGGACATGACGCGCAGGGTCATCCGGTCGAAGAGCGCTTGGCACGCTTCGGTGCCGCCTTCGACCGCGAGGTGGCAGCCAGCGCACGTGTCGGTCATCCGCCCTCAGGCCGGCCTACGCTGTCGGATCGCAGCGAAATGAGGTGGCCGCGCCGGATTCTGCGAGAATCCCTTCTCCGCGACAACTTCGACCGGGAGGACCCGAGATGCCGGCACGCACCGCGCGACCCGTCCCTTCGCGGAAAGCGGCCGCCACGAAGTGGGTGTACCTCTTCGCGGACGGCAAGGCGCAGGGCAGCGCGAAGATGCGCGACTTCCTCGGTGGAAAGGGCGCGGGCCTCGCGGAGATGACGAACGTGGGGCTGCCGGTCCCGCCCGGATTCACGATCACTACCGCGGCCTGCAACGCCTACTTCGCCGCGCGCAAGCGCCTTCCGGACGGATTGTGGGAGCAGGTCGAACGAGGGCTCACCACCATCGAGCGCGCCACGGGGAAGCGGTTCGGCGCCGCGGCCGATCCGCTTCTGGTGTCGGTCCGATCCGGCGCGGCGCTGTCGATGCCCGGGATGATGGACACGGTCCTCAACCTCGGACTCACCGACGACACCCGCCGCGGGCTCGCCGCGCTTACGCACAACGAGCGGTTCGCCTGGGACGCGTACCGGCGCTTCATCCAGATGTTCGGGCACATCGTCCTTGAGATCGATGCCGACCGGTTCGCGCACGCGCTCGAAGACGCCAAGCGCAGGGGCCGCGCATCGAGCGATGCCGATCTCTCGCCCGGGCAGCTCGAGAAGCTCGTGCGCGAATTCAAGGACATCGTCGCCGACGCGACGGGAAGGCCCTTCCCCACGGATCCGCGAGAGCAGCTCCGGCTGGCCATCGAGGCGGTGTTCCGATCGTGGTTCGGGAAGCGCGCGGTGGACTACCGCGCCGCGATGAAGATCCCCGATGACCTCGGTACCGCCGTGAACGTCCAGTCGATGGTCTTCGGGAACATGGGTGACGATTCGGGCACCGGCGTCGCGTTCACACGGGACCCCAACACGGGGGAGCACGTCCTGTACGGCGAGTACCTCCTCAACGCGCAGGGTGAGGACGTCGTCGCGGGGATCCGCACACCCGAGAAGATCGCGACGCTGCGGACGCAGCTGCCGTCGGTGTATCGCCAGTTCGAGCAGATCGCCAAGAAGCTGGAGCGCCACTACCGCGACGTGCAGGACCTCGAGTTCACGATCGAGCGCGGCAAGCTCTACATGCTCCAGACCCGCGCCGCCAAGCGCACCGCGCGCGCCGCGGTGAAGATCGCGACGGACATGGTGCGCGAGCGCGTGCTCAACAGGGACGAGGCGCTGCAGCGGGTCGAGCCGGCGCAGGTCGAGCAGCTGCTGCTGCCGGGCTTCGACCCCCGCGAGGTCGAGGCGGCGCGCACGGCCGGCCGCTATCTCGCCAAGGGTCTCAACGCCTCACCGGGCGCCGCGACAGGCAAGGCCGTGTTCGACGCCGATCGCGCGGTCGAGCTCAAGGGCGCGAAGGAGCTCGTCGTGCTCGTCCGTCCCGAGACGAGCCCCGACGACTTCCACGGCATGGTGGCCGCGACCGGCATCCTCACGGCGCGCGGCGGATCGACGAGCCACGCCGCGGTCGTCGCCCGCGGCCTCGGCCTGCCGTGCGTCGCGGGCTGCTCCGCGCTGTCGATCGATCTCGCGAAGCGCGAGATGCGCGTGGGCGACGCGGTGATCAGGGAGGGCGATCCGATCTCGATCGACGGCACGACGGGCGAGGTGTTCAAAGGCGCGCTGCCGACGATCGAGCCGAGGTTCGAGGAGGAGAAGGAGCTCATCCAGCTCCTGTCGTGGGCCGACAAGCGGCGCCGCCTCGGCGTGTGGGTGAACGCCGACACGCCGGACGAGTGTGTGAAGGCGCGCTCCTTCGGCGCCGAGGGTGTGGGGCTCGCGCGGACGGAGCACATGTTCCGGCAGGCCGAACGGCTCCCGCACGTGCAGGACATGATCATGGCCGACACGGAGCAGGGCCGCCGCGCCGCTCTCGCGAAGCTGCTGCCGTTCCAGCAGGGCGACTTCCGCGACATGTTCAAGGCGATGAACGGGCTTCCCGTCGTGATCCGGCTCATCGACCCGCCGCTGCATGAGTTCCTGCGCGAGTTCGCCGACGTGGACATCGACATCGCCGTGGCGCAGGCGACCGGCAAGGTGGGGCCCGAGCTCGAGAAGAAGCAGAAGATCTACCGCCGCCTCCAGCAGCTGCACGAGGACAACCCGATGCTCGGGCTGCGTGGTTGCCGGCTGCTCCTCGTCTACCCGGAGATCCTCGAGATGCAGATCCGGGCGATCCTCGGCGCGGCGGCGGACGTGGCGAAGCGGCGCATCGCGGCGAAGCCCGAGATCATGATGCCGCTCGTCGGCACGATGGGGGAGCTCGACCGCCTGCACGAGCAGGTGTACGCGGTCGCAAAGGCCGTGGAGAGCGAGAGAGGGGCGCGGATCCCCTTCAAGTTCGGCACGATGATCGAGATCCCGCGCGCCTGCATCATCGCCGACCAGATCGCCACCAAGACCGAGTTCTTCTCCTTCGGGACCAACGACCTCACCCAGACGGTCCTCGGCATCTCGCGCGACGACGCGCAGAAGAGCTTCCTGACGCGGTACGTCGAGCAGAAGATCATCGCGGACGACCCCTTCCAGGTGATCGACCGGGAGGGGGTCGGCGCAATGATGCGGATGGGAGTGGAGCGCGGTCGTCGGACCAAGCCCGACCTCAAGGTCGGCATCTGCGGCGAGCACGCCGGCGAATCCAGCTCGGTCGCGTTTTGCCACGACATCGGCCTGACGTACATCTCGCCGTCGACGTTCCGGGTGCCCGCCGCGCGCCTCGCGGCGGCCCAGGCGGCGCTGGCGTCGGCGC
>JALYKU010000272.1 GCA_030774595.1 Chloroflexota bacterium
GCCCTGCGCGGCCACGAGCTCGCGAAGCTTCGCGAGCCCGCTGCCGTCGGACAGTGCACGATCGATCGTCGCGAGCGCGCCCTTGAGGTCGCGCGCCTTGCGCCCGCGCACGAGCATCTCCGCGCCGGCGACGCGCGCGAGCCGCACGAGGTCCGCGGGCCCGCGACCGCCGAGGGTCTCGATCGCTTCGGCGACCTCGAGCGCATTGCCCACTGCGCGCCCGAGCGGCTGCTCCATGTCGGTGAGCTCGCAGGTGACAGCGAGGCCGTGGGCCACGCCGATGGACACCATTGCGCGGGCGAGGGCGCGCGCCGACGGGAGATCCTTCATGAAAGCGCCGCTGCCGACCTTCACGTCCAGCACGACGGCGTGCGCACCGGCCGCGATCTTCTTCGACATGATGCTCGACGCGATCAGCGCCGTGGCGGGCACCGTGCCGGTCGCATCGCGCAGCGCATAGAGGAGACCGTCCGCGGGCGCGAGGTCTTTCGTCTGACCGGTGACGACGATGCCGATCCGCCCGAGCTGCGCGAGGAACTCCGCGGTCGTGAGATCGACGCGGTACCCCTTGAACGACTCGAGCTTGTCGAGCGTGCCGCCCGAGAAGCCAAGGCCGCGTCCGCTCATCTTGGCGACAGGCAGACCGCAGGCCGCGACGAGCGGCGCGACGACGAGCGTCGTCTTGTCCCCCACTCCACCCGTGGAGTGCTTGTCGACCACACGTCCGAAGCGCGAGAGGTCGAGACGCTCGCCCGACGCGACCATGCTCGCGGTGAGCGCCGCGGTCTCCCTCGCGTCCATCCCGCGCCACACCACGGCCATCAGGAACGCCGACATCTGGTAGTCGGGGATCTCGCCTTTCGTGTAGCCCTGAACGAGGTGGTCGATCTCCGCGGAGCTGAGCTTTCCGCCGTCGCGCTTGCGCTCGATGAGCTCGACCGTCCTGATCAAAGCTCGGCGACGACGCCCTTCACCAGCGTGCCGAGACGCGCGCCGGCCTGGTTCGCGACGGCGAGGACCTCCTCGTGCGTCACGTGCTGGATGAGCCCGGGGATCCCGGTCGCCATGTCGGTGACGATCGAGATCGCGAGGATGCGCATGCCCATGTGGCGCGCGACAAGCACTTCGGGGACGGTGCTCATGCCCACGGCATCCGCGCCGAACCCGCGGAGCATGCGCAGCTCGGCCGGTGTCTCGAAGTTCGGACCGGCGACGGCGACGTAGACGCCCTCCTTCAGCCTCGGGTCCACCGAATGCGCGAGCTTGCGCAGCTCCTCGGTGTAGGTGCCGACCATGTCCGGGAAACGCGGACCGAGAGAGTCATCGTTCGGACCGCGCAGCGGATTCGTGCCCATGAAATTGATGTGGTCGTTCATGACCATGAGGTCGCCGTTCTGGAACGACGGGTTCAGCCCGCCACAGGCGTTCGTGAGGATGATCGTGTCGATGCCCCACGCCTTGAAGACTCGCACCGGGAATGCGACGTCCTGGATGTCGTAGCCCTCGTAGTAGTGGAGGCGTCCTTTCATCACGGCGACGGGCTTTCCCGAGAGCATGCCCACAACGAGCTCGCCGGCGTGACCGGGGGCCGTGCTGCGATGCCAGCCGGGGATCGTGTCGTACGCGATGCGGTCCGCGCTCTGCACGTCGTCGGCGAGTGCGCCGAGGCCACTGCCGAGCACGATGGCCACGACCGGCTGGTGCTTCGTCTTGGTGCGGATCGCCGCGACGGCCGCTTTCGCGTCGCTCATGTCCCCGGCTCCTTCAAGATCTTTTCGCGCAGCAATGAAAGGAACGGGCGTGCGTGCGAGGTGCGGACGAACTTCGCCACGGTCTCCGATCGCCGCACGGCGATCCGATCCCCGGCCCGAAGGTCGTGCTCCTCCTGGCCATCGATGGAGATGCGGGAAGGATCCTGCACCTCGAGCTCGATGCGCTGCTCTGGATCGAACACGACGGCGTTCCCGAACGACAGGTGCGGTGCGATGGGCACGAGCATGAGCGCTCGCGAGCTCGGCAGGATCAGCGGACCGCCGACGGAGAAGCCGTAGGCCGTGCTGCCCGTCGCGGTCGCGACGATGACGCCGTCGGCCCAATAGACGATGAGCGGATCGCCATCGACCCGGACGGCGACATGGATCGACCGCACCGCCGCCCCGCGAGCGACGACGACGTCGTTGAGCGCGAGGAAGCGCATCTCGCGTCCCTCGCGCGTGAGGCGCGCGTCGAGCAACGTCCTCTCTTCCACGGTATGGCGTCCGGCCGCGACGTCGGCGATCGCCGAATCGAGATCGTCGATCGTGATCGTGGTCAGGAAGCCGAGGCGTCCGAGGTTGACGCCGAGCAGCGGTATGCCGAGCGGCGACAACGCGCGCGCCGCGCGCAGCATCGTGCCGTCGCCGCCGAGGATGCACGCGATCGTCGCGCCCTTCGCCCCGGCCTCCGCCGTGGGCGTGTCGAGGTGGACTTCGACGACCTCGTGCCCCGCACTGCGCATCCGCTGCGTGGCGTCGCGCGCCGAACGAACCGCGTCCGGCCGGTCAGGGCGAACGCACAGGGCTACCTTCACGTGGCCGCGCGGTCCGCTGCTTCGCGCAGCTCCGTCGCCGCCAGACCGGGCTCGCCCTTCACCGCGTGCACGAAGATCTCTCGGTTGCCTTCCCGGCCGGCGACGCGCGAGGCCGCGACCGCGATGACGCCGGCGCCCTCGCGCGCGAAGTGCTCGGCGACCGCGACGACCGAGCCGGCGCGGGCGCCGGTGTCGCGGACGATGCCGCCCTTCTCGACGGCCTCGCGGCCCGCTTCGAACTGCGGCTTCACCAGTGCGACGACCGTACCGCGGTCGCGGAGGTGCCGGAAGGACGGCGGGAGCGCGAGCCGCAGCGAAATGAACGAGAGGTCGGCGACGACGAGATCGACCGGCTCGGGCAGGTCGAAGCCCTCGCGTGCGTTGATCCCTTCCATGACGCGCACGCGCCCGTCGCTCCGCAGCTTCCAGTCCAGCTGGCCCTTGCCCACGTCGACCGCGTAAACGCGCGACGCACC
>JALYKU010000273.1 GCA_030774595.1 Chloroflexota bacterium
GTGTGTGAACGCTGCGCGCGGCGCACCGGGTCCGCCTGCTCATCAGCTACCTCGAGCCGCGATGCCTCATCGAAGACGTCGTGGAGGATGCCTTGTCCGGCCTTGAACTCGGCCTCCGCGTACGCGAGGAGGGCATACGCGCGAAGGCGAGAGCCAGCCGATCCACGTTCCGTGAGCTCGAGGGCGGCGCGAGCGTGCCACCGCTTGCGCTCGGCATCGTGATCGCAGATGCGCGATGCAGCCGCGTGGATCTCGGCGCGAAGCTCGACGTCCTCGCCGGCGGCGACAAGCGCCTCCTCGCAGATCCGCGTCGCCACCAAGCTTCCATCGGCCCACTCGCTCAGGAATCCAAGAAGGAGAAGCGCTCGCGCGCGTACCGGGCCGGGCGGTGCCGCATCCGCCAGCGTTCGGAGCACGCTCATCGCGCGATGTGGATCTCCCGCGCCCGCGAGGCTTCGACCAAGCTCGAGCCGACGCGCAAAGAGCGTCTCGCGGTCGTCGCCGGGCGTCACCTCACACGCGAGCTCGATGAGCTCGATCGCAGCGTCAGGCGCGCCGCGACCGCGGGCGGATCGGGCCGCGTCCACGAGCGCCGCGGCGACTTCCTCGTCAGGCCCGTCAGTCGCGAGCGCGAGATGCCTCGCGCGCTCCTCAGAGCTCGTGGCACGCGCTGCGAGCTCGCGGTGGACCTGCCGTCGGCGATCGACAGGAGCGGCCCCGTAGACGGCGGAAGCCAGGAGCGGATGCGTGAACGTGACCCGGCCCCGTTCGTCGACATCGACGATCCCGGCCGCCTCGGCACGAAGAAGCGTTTTCGCGTCAAGCATGTCGACGGTCGGCTGTGACATCGCGGCTGCCACGAGCAACGTTCGCTGTGTCGCCGCGGGCATGCGGCGAAGGCGACGTGTCAGAAGCTCGAGAAGGTCGTCGGGCACCGCGAGCAGGGATGAGACAGACGGAGATTCGCCACTGTCCAGGAGGGCACGGGCGAGCTCGAGCGCGAAGAACGGGTTCCCCGCCGATGTCCGCTCGATACGAACGAGTGTCGGCCGCGCGAAGGTGTGCGCGAGCTCGGCACGAATGATGTCGTGCAGCGCCGCGACCGTCAGCGGACCGAGCTTGATCTGTCGCACGCGGCCTGGAGGGAGAGCCTGACCGAACAGCGCGCGGCTTGGCACGTCAGCATCGATGCGCGCGGCGGCGATGAGACCGATGCGCTCGGTCTCGAGCCTCCGCATCGCGAACTCGAGGACATACCGCGATGGCCCGTCGAGCCATTGCACGTCGTCGATCACGATGACGACCGGCCTCGAGATCGACAGCGTCCGGAGCACGGAGAGGAAACCTGTCGCGATCGATCGTTGGTCGGCCGACGGACCTTCTGGATCGGCTCGTAGGAGCGCCGCGTCGAGTGCGCGCCGTTGCGGCAGCGGCAGCGCTGCGAAAACGTCGTCCTCGACCGCCTCGAGAAGGTCTAGCAGACCGGCGTAGGTCAGTCGCGTTTCGGATGGTCCCGGTCGACTGAAGAGGATGCGCGCGCCCTGCTCTTCGGCGCGCCCCACGGCGGTCTGCAAGACGGTCGTCTTGCCGATGCCCGCCATGCCCTCGATGAGCAAGGTGGCAGAACCGCTCCGGACACCTTCGAGGAATCGATCAATGATCGTGAGCTCGACGTCACGACCGACGACCGCCTTGCTCATCGCCCTTCCTTCCGAGGACGCGGATGCTAGCGCGGCCGACTGCTCACGCCGCAGGTTCGATACTGCTCGGATGCGTGAGGGCTGCGTCTTCTGCGCCGTAATCGCCGCCGACGAGCGCGGCACCATTTACCGCGACAAGCACGTCGTCGCGTTCCTCGACCACGCGCCGGTCTTTCCCGGGCACACGCTCGTCGTTCCCGCGCACCACTACGACACGCTCGACGACATGCCCGAGACCGAGGTCGCACCGCTGTTCCTGCTCGCGCGCCGCCTGTCGATCGCGTTCTGCACCGCGCTTGGCGCGGAGGGGTCGTTCGTCGCCGTGAACACACGCATCAGCCAGAGCGTGCCGCACGTCCACGTGCATTGCGTGCCACGCCGCAAAGGCGACGGCCTCTTCTCACCGGGTCGGGGTATGTGGGTCCGGCGGCGGTACGCCGGCGGTGAAGCGGAGCAAATAGCGGCGAAGCTGCGGAGCGCGCTCGCGGGTTAGCCGACGAACTCCCGCGCGGTCTGCTCCCAGAGCTCGCTCATGAGTCGCAGCGTCTCCTGGTCCACTCGTTCGTCGTTGCCATGGAACATCTTCGCGAACTGCCCGAACGGGATCCTGTCGCTCATCAGACCGTAGCCGTACGACACGACGCCCTTGCGTCGGAAGAAGCGCGCGTCGGTGGCGCCGACGATCAGGAAGGGTACGGTCGTCGAGTCGGGGATGAGACGCTGCGTCACTTTCGTGAGCGTGTCCCAGAGCGGCGTGTCTATCGCCGAAGAGCTCGCGGGGTTGCTTCCCTCGTACGCGATCTCGACGTCCTTCCAGAGATCGCCGATGGCGTCACGCAGCATCTTCCGCACACCATCGCCGTCGTCACCGGGCAGCGTACGGATGTCGATGTCGACCTCGGCGCTGTCGGGGATGACGTTCACCTTCACGCCGGAGTGCGCGATGTTGGGCGACAATGTCGTGCGCGTCGCCGCATACAGCATCGGCTGCGCGGCCTCGGGCACGCGCTCGAGCGCGACGTCGAACGCAGCTGGGTTCGTGAGGGCCGTGCGTTCGACCGTCCCGAGGTCGATGCCCTCGACGAACGAGCGCCACAGCTCCTGAAGATGCAGCGGCGCCTTGTATCGCGCGACACGCGTGATGATCTCGGACGCCTTCACCAGCGCGTTGTCCGACTTGTAGGGCATCGATCCGTGGCCCGGCGTTCCCTTCACGCGGAGCCTCGTCCACTGCGAGCCCTTCTCAGCGCTCATGATCGGAAGCTTGGTGCCTTTCCCCATCGGGAAGCGCGCGCCACCGAACTCGGTGACCAGGAAATCGCTCTTCACATCGTCCCAGGCGTTCTCGGTCAGCCACTGCGCGCCGTACGTGCCGAGCGCCTCCTCGTCCGCGACGGCCGAGTAGATGAACGTGCCCTTCGGCCGGAACCCGCTCGTGAGGAGATGGCGCACCGCGACGGCCATGGAGGCCGTGACGTCGAGCATGTCGATCGCCCCGCGGCCCCACACCTCGCCGTCGATGAGCTCCGCCCCGAACGGGTCGTGACGCCAACCCGACCGGGTGACCGGGACGACGTCGGTGTGTCCCATGAAATGGAGCGTCGGGGCTTTCGGGTCGCTCCCCTCGATACGGAGCACGAGACTGCCGCGGCCGGGCTGCGGCTCGTACCGCGTGATCTCGACGCCCGGCGCCTGGAGATAGCTCGCGAGCGTGTCGGCACTTCGGATCTCGCGCCCGGACGCCGGCGTACCGTCGTTCACACACTCGTTGCGTATGAGGTGTTGCAGGAGGTCGGTCGTTTCCTCGACCAGGCTCGCCACGCCGGAACTCTAGTCCAGCTCGACGCCGCGCGAGAGCGAGCACACGTAACGCGTCCGCTCGGCGATGAGTCGGACGATCTCGGTGAACGGTCGGCGGAGCAGCGTCGCCATCTTCTCTTCGCGTTCCCCGTTGCCGGCCGCTCGCAGCGGTGCGAT
>JALYKU010000274.1 GCA_030774595.1 Chloroflexota bacterium
CTCGAGAGGAGGTCGGTGGCGAGACCCCCGACGAACGCCCACCAGACCGCCTCCCCGGCCCCGGCCGCGATCGACCAGCAGCCGGCCACCAGGACGGGCAGGTTCGGGCGCACGCCCGCGATCGTCATGGCGGGCACGAGGGACGTCTGGGCGAGGGCGGCTGCGAGCGGAACGAGTGCCGCCAGCGCCACGCGACCCATCGTGGCGTCCGAGCGCAGCGCCGCGGTGCTCACTGACTCATCGCGCCGAGCTCAGTCGGTCGCGCGCTGCGGTCCCGATGCGGCGGGCTGCAGTGCCGGCGTGGCGTCGTGCGGCGGGACGGGCTCGAGCTCGGCCTCGAGGCGCGAGAACGGATCTTCGTCGCGGAGCTTCGCGCCGACGTAGATGAGCACCAACCGCAGCGTGGCCGCGAGCGGTACCGCGAGGATCACGCCGAGCAATCCGAAGAGGGCGCCGCCGGCGAGGAGGGAGAAGATCACCAGCGCTGGATGGAGCCGGACGATGCGCCCGATGACGAGCGGGATGACGAAGTAGTCCTCGGCGTGGCGGAGGACCGTGTACATCACGGCGATCGCGCCAACGTACACCGGCTGCGACCAGCCGAAGGGGTTCGGGTTGCCGAGGGCCACGAGGCACGCGATCGCGCCAGCCATGATCGGTCCGACGATCGGGATGATCTCGAGGACCCCGGTGGCCATGCCAAGCACGAAGCTGAAGGGGACGCCGAAGAGGGTGAGTCCGACCGTGGTGACGGTCGCCATGATCCCGATGAGGATGATCTGCCCGCGCACGTAGAGACCGAGCAGCTCGTTCACCTGCTTGGCGAGCGGGACGAGCTCTGCGCGCTGGCCGGGAGGCAGGACCCGCCGGAACCAGTCGAACAGGCGCGGCGCGTCGCGCAACAGGAAGAACGTCGCGATCAGGAAGACCAGGAACTCGAGCAGCGCATGGCCGAGGCCGACAGCGATCGGGAGCGCGGCTCGCGCGAGCATTGCGGGAAGGTCGGTGCCCTGGCTCGCGACCTCCCGGAACGGGCCGAGCCCGAACTGGTCGAGCGTCCCGGAGAGGCTCGCCTCGAGGTTCGCGAGGAGGCTGGGCAGCCTCTGCTGGAGGTCGAGGACCTGTCCCACCGCGAGCGGGATGAGCACCCGTCCGCCGCCGACGATCGCGGCCAGAAGCAGGGCGAAGACCGCGGCCGCCGCCACCGAGCGCGGCACGCCTGCACGACGCTGCAGCAGGCTGACGAGAGGCAGGAGCACGTAGGCGAGGATCGCCCCCCAGATGAACGGACGCACGATGTCGCCCGCGCGCCAGACGACGAAGAGCAGGGCGAGCCCGACCACGCCGAGGGCGGCGCGCTTGGCCGCAGGGCTCCAGCGTGCGGCGTTCACTTGCGCCCTTGATTATCCCGCAGCGATTCCCTCCAGGTGGGCAGTTCCCCCCGCCGCCACGCCGCGAGCTCGCGCCGGTGCGCCCAGACGCCGATCGCGGACGCGGCGAGGGCGAATGCGGCAAGGGGAGCGCCGAGCTGCCCGGCCAGCGCGGCCGCGAGCGCCGCCAGGAGCGCCAGTGCGACGACCGTCCCGGCGACGATGCGGCGCACGAGCACGAACGTGGCGATGGCCCAGACAAGCACGCCCGCCGCGGTGAACGCGGGGTTCAGCGCGCTGTAGCTACCAAAAGTGGTAGCGAGGCCCTTGCCGCCCCGGAAACCGCTGAATACGGGGAGGGTCTGTCCGACCACGGCGGCCACCGCGGCACAGACGCCGATCCATGGCCCTCCGGCCGCCGCTCCGGCCGCCACCGCGATCAGGCCCTTCGCGTAATCCCCCGCGAAGACCAGGGTACCGGCCCCGAATCCCAGCGACAGCGCGACGTTCGTCGCGCCGGCGTTGCCGGTGCCGACCGTCCTCGGGTCTGCCGCGCCGGCGATGCGCGCCACGATCACCGCGGTCGGGATGCTGCCAAGGAGGTAGCCGATGATCGCAGCCAGCGCAGCGAGAATGAACAATACTTTAGTACTGCAGCCGGCGCCGCTGGCTTCTGCGCGTCATATCGGCTAAAATATCGAACAAGTGGCTTGTAGAGGATTCACCATCGGGGCCACTCCAGCCGATGTTTCACGTGCAACATTGCCGCTCCCAGCGGTCCCGCTGCGGTGAACGTCCTCGCGATCAGCAACCAGAAGGGCGGGGTCGGAAAGACAACGACCGCGATCAGCCTCGGGGCGGCGCTGGCCCAGCAGGGCAGCCGCGTCCTCATCGTCGACCTGGACCCACAGGGGAACGCGACGAGTGGGCTCGGCGTCGAGAAGCAGCGCCCCGCGTCGGTGTACGGAGTCCTGCTCAACGACCGGCCGATGGTTGAAGCCATCGTGCCCACACAAGTGGAGCGCCTTGACCTGCTCCCATCGTCTCCGGAGATGGCCGGCGCCGAGGTCGAGCTCGTGCCACGTCTTGCCCGGGAGTTCCAGCTCCGCCGGTCGCTCTCGAGCGCTCCACCCCATGACACCGTCCTCGTCGATTGCCCTCCGTCGCTGGGCCTCCTGACGATTAACGCCCTCGCGGCGGCAGACGCTGTGCTCGTCCCCGTTCAGTGCGAGTACTACGCGCTCGAGGGCCTCGCTCAGCTTATGGAGACGATCTCCGCGGTGCATGATCGCCTCAACCCCGCCGTCGAGGTGCTCGCCATCGTTTTGACGATGGAGGACCGGCGCAACCGCCTCTCCATGGCCGTGACCGAGGATGTGCACCGCTACTTCCCGCAGCTCGTCGCGCGGACGCGGATACCGCGCGCTGTGCGCCTGGCGGAGGCGCCGAGCCACGGGCAGCCGATCTCGGTGTACGACCCCGACTCGCGCGCGGCCCAGGCATACGGCGAGCTCGCGGAGGAGATCGAGGAGCGCCTGCGCGCACGCACGCCGATCGCGCTCGGCGGAGCGACGGCCTGATGGCGAAGACCGGGCTCGGACGTGGGCTCGATGTGCTCCTCGGCGCGCCCGCCAGTGCGGCCGTGGCGCCGACGACGGAGATCGAGCTCGACGGGATCGCGCCGAACCCGCAGCAGCCGCGGACGACCTTCCCCGAGGAGCCCTTGAGCGAGCTCGCGAGCTCGATCCGCAGGCACGGCGTCCTGCAGCCGATCGTAGTGTCGCGGCACGGGACCGGATACGAGCTCGTCGCGGGCCACCGCCGGGTGCTCGCGTCGCGGATGGCGGGGCTGAGCGCGATCCCGGCCGTCGTGCGCGAGGAGGTCTCCGACCGCCTCGAGCTGGCGCTCGTGGAGAACATCCAGCGCGCGGACCTCAACGCGGTCGAGCTCGCGCGCGCCTACCGCGTCCTCATGGAGACCTACGACCTCACCCAGGAGCAGCTCGCCGACCGGGTGGGGAAGTCGCGGTCGACCGTCGCGAACACGCTCCGGGCGCTGAACGCGCCGCAGGCGCTCCAGGACGCGCTGGTCGAGGGCAGGATCAGCGAGGGCCACCTGCGCGCCCTGATCATGCTACCTTTTTCGGAGGCACTGCGCGCGTTCGGCGAGGTGCTGTCGCGCGGCCTCTCCGTGCGCGCGACCGAGGCGCTCGCGCGGAAGATGGTCCACCCCATCGGTCACGGACGCTCGCGCCTTCGCGGCGGCGATCCCGACATCGCGCACCTCGCGGCGGAGCTCCGGACGGCGCTCGGGACGAAGGTCGAGGTCCTCCGCGGTCGCAAGGGCGGTCGCATCGTGCTCTCTTTCTATTCGGACGACGACTTCCAGCGGCTGTACGAGCTGCTGGTCGGCGCCGGCCGGTCGTAGGGAGGCGGCGGTGGCCGTACCGGCGGCGACCGGGCGGCGCGCGCGCGGCGCCGCAGCCGGCAACGGCAGCTATTCCGCAAAGGACATCCAGGTCCTCGAGGGGCTCGAGGCCGTCCGCCGGCGCCCGGGCATGTACATCGGCACGACCGACCTGCGCGGCCTCCATCACCTGGTCCGCGAGGTCCTCGACAACTCGATCGACGAGGCCATGAACGGCACGTGCGACCGGATCGACGTGACGATCCACCGCTCGAACGACATCACCGTCGCCGACAACGGCCGCGGTATCCCGACGGACCGGCAGGCGCAGACCGGCAAGTCGGCGCTGGAGGTCGTCCACACCATCCTCCACGCCGGCGGCAAGTTCGGCGGCGCGGGGTACAAGGTCGCGGGCGGCCTGCACGGCGTGGGCGTCTCGGTCGTGAACGCGCTTTCGACGAACCTCCGCGTCGAGGTGCACCGCGAGGGCAAGGTCTTCGAGCAGTCCTACGAGCGCGGCAAGCCCACGGGACCCGTACGGACCATCGCGAAGGGCACCCGCCGGCCCCCGAGCCTCTCCTGGCGCGAGGTCGCGAAGCCGACCGGGACGATCACCACCTTCAGCCCCGATCCCGAGATGTTCCCGGTGATCGAGTGGGACGCCGCGATCATCACCCAGTGGCTGCGCGAGACGGCCTACTTGAACAAGGGGCTGTGGCTCACGCTGTTCGACGAGCGGAACGGTACCGAGGACAACTACTACTTCGACGGCGGCGTCATCTCATTCGTGCGCCACCTGAACAAGGCGCACCAGGGATTGCACCCGCGACCCATCTACGTTGACAGGACCTTCGAGAACGACACGGTCGTCGAGGTCGCGCTCCAGTACAACGACACCTTCAGCGAGAAGGTCTACACCTTCGCCAACAACATCAACACGATCGACGGCGGCGCCCACTTGACGGGCTTCCGCACCGCGCTGACGCGCACGCTGAACAGCTACGCGCGCAAGACCGGCGCGCTGAAGGAAGCGGATCCGAACCTGACCGCCGAGGACGTCCGCGAGGGCCTGACCGCGGTCGTGAGCGTGAAGATCAAGGAGCCGCAGTTCGAGGGACAGACCAAGACTCGGCTCGGGAACGCCGAGGTCGCGGGGCAGGTGGCCTCGGCGGTCAACGACGTCCTGGGGCAGTACCTCGAGGAGAACCCGCAGGACGGACGGAAGATCGTCGAGAAGTGCCTCACGGCGTTCCGCGCCCGCGAAGCCGCGCGCAAGGCGCGCGACCTCGTGCTGCGGAAGGGCGCGCTCGACGGCTTCTCACTTCCGGGCAAGCTCGCCGACTGCCAGGAGCGCGATCCCGAGAAGAGCGAGCTCATCCTCGTCGAGGGCAACTCCGCCGGCGGCACCGCGAAGGCCGGGCGCGACCGCCGGTTCCAGGCGATCCTGCCTTTGCGCGGCAAGATCCTGAACGTCGAGAAGGCCCGCGCGGACAAGATGCTCGGGAACGAGGAGATCAAGGCGATCATCACCGCTCTCGGCACCGGCATCGGCGAGTACTTCGAAAGCGGCAAGGTCCGCTACGGCAAGACCATCCTCCTCGCCGACGCCGACGTCGACGGCTCGCATATCCGGACGCTGCTGCTCACCCTGCTGTACCGCCACTTCCGCCCGCTCATCGAGGACGGCCGCATCTACATCGGCCAGCCGCCGCTGTACCGCCTACAGCTCGGCAAGGACATCCGCTGGGCGTACTCCGATGGCGAGCGCGACAAGGCGATCAAGGAGCTGAAGGGCGCCGCGAAGACCAAGCGCGAGGATCGCAAGGCCAGAGCCTCGGCGGCGAAGGGCGAGGACCCCGACGCCTCCACGAACACCGACGAGGGCACCGACGACGGCAAGGGCGGGCGCGACCCGGCGGTCGCGCGGTACAAGGGTCTCGGCGAGATGAATGCCGAGCAGCTGTGGGACACGACGCTGAACCCGGCGACGCGCACGCTGCGCCGGGTCACGCTCGAGGACGCCGAGCAGGCCGACCTGGTGTTCGACGAGCTGATGGGATCCGAGGTCGAGGGACGCAAGAAATGGATCATGGCGAACGCCAAGAAGGCGTCGCTCGATCTGTAGTGCTGTACGGAGAGTGAGGACGCTTTGATCGAGCCACCTGGGGACGAGCGCATGGTCGGCGTGGACATCCAGGCCGAGATGCGCAAGGCGTACCTCGACTACGCCATGACCGTCATCGTCGCGCGGGCGCTGCCGGATGTGCGCGACGGCCTCAAGCCGGTGCAGCGCCGCATCCTCTGGTCGATGCACGAGATGGGGCTGCGCTCCGACCGGCCGTACCGGAAGTGCGCCGCGATCGTCGGTGAGGTGATGGGGAAGTACCACCCGCACGGCGAGGCTCCGATCTATGACGCTCTCGCGCGGTTCGCGCAGGACTTCACCATGCGCTACCCGCCGATCCAGGGCCAGGGGAACTTCGGATGCTTCGCCGGCGACACGAAGGTCGAGCTGGTGAACGGCGAGCAGCGGACGTTCGTCGAGCTCGTGGAGCTGATCGCGCGCGGGGTGCGCGCCGAGGTCTTCACCGTCGACGCGCACCGCAACGTGCGCATCAAGCCGATCCGCGCGCCGCGGCTGGTCCGCCGGAACGACCGTGTCGTCAAGGTCACGCTCGATTCCGGATCGGAGATCGTCTGCACGCCGGATCACCGCTTCATGCTCCGGGACGGCAGCTACCGCGAGGCGCGGCTCCTGAAGCCGAGCGAGGCGCTCATGCCGTTCGCGCGCACCGCCATCCCGGAGCGGCTGCATCGGACCGGCGCGTTCCCGATCCCCGCGAGCCTCTCGAAGAAGGTGACGTCCGTCGAACCGGCGGGTACTGCCGATGTGTACGACCTCACGGTCGACATCACGCAGAACTTCGCCCTCGCCGCCGGGATCTTCGTGCACAACTCGATCGACGACGACCCGCCCGGCGCCATGCGGTACACGGAGGCGCGGCCGTCGGCGATCGCGGCGGAGCTCCTGGCCGACATCGAGAAGGAGACCGTCGACTGGTACCCGAACTACGACAACCGTCACGTCCAGCCGACGGTCCTGCCCGCCCGCCTCCCGAACCTCCTGGTCAACGGGTCGACCGGCATCGCCGTCGGCATGGCGAGCAACATCCCCTCGCACAACCTGCGCGAGGTCGCGGAGGCGACAAGGCGGCTCATCGACGACCCCGAGCTGACGAACGACGACCTCTGCGCCACGGTGCTCGGACCGGACTTCCCCGGCGGCGGCCTCATCTACCGCTTCGAGGAGCAGCGGAGCCTGGAGAGCGGCGCGACCGAGCGCGTCGACGCGATCCGCCGCGCGTACGCCAATGGGCGCGGCCGGATCGTGATGCGGGCGCGCGCGCACTTCGAGGACCTGAAGGGCGGACGTCAGTCGATCATCGTGACCGAGCTGCCGTACGCGGTGAACAAGGCCGCGCTCATCGAGAAGATCGCCGAGCTCGTGCAGTCCAAGCGCCTCGGCGGCATCTCGGACATCCGCGACGAGAGCGACCGCGAGGGCATGCGGATCTTCATCGAGGTCAAGCGCGACGACGACCCCAAGCGCGTGCTGAACGGCCTCTTCAAGCACACCGCGATGCAATCGTCGTTCAACCTCAACATGCTGGCGCTCGTCGACCAGGAGCCGCGCACGCTGTCGCTAAAGGACGTGCTCCAGCACCACATCGACCACCGCCGCGAGACGATCCGCCGCCGCACCGACTTCGACCTGCGCAAGGCGCGCGATCGCGCGCACATCCTCGAGGGTTTCAAGATCGCGCTCGACCACATCGACGAGATCGTGAAGACGATCCGCGCGTCGCGGACGCCCGACATCGCGCTCACCAGCCTGCGTGAGGGGTTCGGCCTCACCGAGGCGCAGGCCCGCGCGATCCTGGAGATGCAGCTGCGCCGGCTGACCGGGCTCGAGCGGCAGAAGGTCGAGGACGAGTACGCCGAGACGATCAAGCTCATCGCGGAGCTCGAGTCCATCCTCGCGAATCCACGCAAGCTGCTCTTCCTCATCAAGAGCGACCTCGACGAGCTCGCAGACGACTACGGCGACGAACGGCGCACCATGATCCTCGACGACATCAGCCGCGAGCTGACCGACCAGGAGCTCGTCGCGGACGAGGACGTCCTGATATCTCTCTCGAGCCGCAACTACGTCAAGCGCATGCCGCTGTCGACGTATCGCGCGCAGCATCGCGGCGGGCGCGGCGTCATGGGGATGGCCACGCGCGACGAGGACGACGTCGAGCACCTGCACGTCGCGCGGAATCACGACCGCCTCTACGTGTTCACCGACCGCGGCCGCGTGTTCGCGCTGAAGGTCCACGAGCTTCCTGACGCGAGCCGGACGGCGAAGGGGACACCGATCCAGAACATCCTCGAGGCGATGCTCCCGGGCGAGCGCGTGTCGGCGCTGATCGCGCTCCGCGATCAGTCGTCGGCGAAATATCTCGTCATGGCGACGCGCAAGGGCTTCGTCAAGAAGACGGCGCTCTCCGAGTACACCGGCGTGCGGCGCGCCGGGCTCATCGCGATCCTGCTGCGGAAGGGCGACCAGCTCGCGTGGGTCGCCGCGTGCGGCGAGAAGGATCGCGTGCTGCTCGCCACCCGCAAGGGCAAGGCGATCTGCTTCAACACGAGCGACGCGCGTCCGATGGGCCGCCAGACGCAGGGCGTCACCGGGATCCGCCTCGGTCGCGGGGACCAGGTCGTGGGGATGGGTATCGCGCGCCAGCGCACGCGGGTGCTGTCGGTCACGGAGAACGGGTTCGGGAAGCGCACCCTGGTCGACGAGTTCCCGACGCAGGGCCGTGGAGGACAGGGCGTCATCCTCGCGGCCCTGGCTCCCAAGACGGGGGACCTCGCCGCGATGCGCATCGTCGACGAGGCGACCGAGGAGATCCTGCTCATCACGACTAACGGGGTGGTGATCCGCACCCCGATCGAGCAGGTGCGCGCGCTCGGCCGGGCGACGATGGGCGTGAAGGTCATGGCCACCGATGAAGCGAAGATCGCGGGCATCGCGACCTTCACCCCTGCACGAACCTCGCAGACGGAGCTCGGCCTCGGCTCCTGACGAAGGGGAAGCGCGGCGGGAGCGGGGACCACGATGGTCGATCGATGCGGTCCGGTGCGCGGCCGGCCATTGCATGGTGCGCCCGCGTGCCGTTACGTTCGGTAGATGATCCGCCTTCAGGGTGTCAGCAAGCGGTACCCGAACGGGACCTACGCGCTGCGCGACGTCGATGTGTCGATCGCGTCGGGCGAGTTCGTCTTCCTCGTGGGCGCCTCGGGAGCCGGCAAGTCCACCCTGATCCGACTCCTCATCCGTGAGGAGCTCCCCACCTCGGGACGCGTGAGGGTGGAGAGCGAGGACGTCGCCCGGATGCGCCGCTCGCAGGTCCCGAGGCTCCGGCGCAAGGTCGGGGTCGTGTTCCAGGACTTCAAGCTGCTGCCGACGCGCACGGTCGAAGAGAACGTCGCCTTCGCTCTGCTCGTGACAGGGCGTGGAGGGCGCGCCGCGCGGGAGGAGACCGAGCGCGCGCTCTCGCTGGTCGGGCTGATCCAGCGCCGCGCGCATTTCCCGAACGAGCTTTCCGGTGGCGAGCAGCAGCGCACCGCGATCGCACGCGCGCTGGTGAACCGCCCGCGCATCCTCATCGCCGACGAGCCGACCGGAAACCTCGACCCCGTGACCAGCTGGGAGATCATCAAGCTCCTGACCCGCGTGAACGAGCTCGGCACGACCATGATCATGGCGACGCACAACGCCGAGATCGTGAACGCGCTCCGGCGCCGCGTGATCCATCTCGATCACGGAGCCGTCGTGCGGGACGAGCTTGAAGGACTGTACGCAGCGTGACGCGCATCGGGTACATCTTCGTCAGCGCCTGGCAGGGTTTCTGGCGGAACCCGGTGATGAGCATCGCGTCCACGCTGACGGTCGCGCTCATGTTGCTGCTGTTCGCGTTCTTCATCGTCACCGACCGTGGCCTCGAGGCCGCGGTGGGCATCCTCGAGTCCAAGGTCGAGGTCGTCGTCTACCTCGAGGACAACGCGAAGCCGTCGGATGTGCTGTTGCTGAAGTCGCGGCTGGAGGGCGACCCCGCCATCGCCCGAGTGGACTACGTCACGAAGGACGAGGCGCTGCAGCGGCTGAAGGACATCGCGGCGCGCAGGTCGGATCTCGGCTCCATCGAGGATGTCGGCACCAACCCTCTCCCCGCATCGCTCGAGCTCAAGCTCGCGAGCGCGCAGGAGACGCCGCGCATCGTCGCTTCTCTGCGGGACGAGATGGGCCGCGGCGTCGTGCACGACCTCGTCGACAACCCGACCGTCGTCGACAAACTGCTGACGATCACACGCGTCCTCTCCGCCGGCGGGATCGCGGTCCTGGCGATGATGCTGTTCGTCACGCTCTTCGTCATCGTCAACACCATCAGGATCGCCGTGCATGCACGGCGCGACGAGATCGAGATCATGAAGCTGGTGGGCGCGGCCGACTGGCTCGTTCGCTGGCCGTTCATCCTCGAGGGCATGCTCGTCGGTACATTCGGCGCCGCCGTGGCGCTGCTCGCGATCATCGCCGCCGCCGGACCGGTCACGAGCGCGCTGATCGGTTTCCTCGACATCCTTCCGGTGTCGCTCGGCGAGAACTTCATCTGGCAGCTGGTCGGCGGCATCTTCGGATTCGCGCTGTTGGTCGGCGCCGGAGGCGCGAGCATCTCAGTTCGGGCCCACCTGGCGCATTGATCGAGCG
>JALYKU010000275.1 GCA_030774595.1 Chloroflexota bacterium
CACCACCAGCCCTGAGCAGTCACGGGCGAAGCCAGGTGATTGATCGAGAGGTGCGGCATCACATACTTGGACGCATGGCCGACCGGCCGCGGATCGTGGTCATCGAGGACGATCCCTCCGTCGCGGAGCTCGTCTCGCTCTATCTGCGCAACGCCGACTTCGAGGTCGAGCACGCGGCGACGGCGAACGCCGCCCGAACACTCCTCCAGCGCACCGCGGCGCTCGTGGTCCTCGACCTCGGTCTCCCGGATGCGGACGGCCTCGACGTGCTGCGCGAGCTGCGGCGGCGGCGCGGCACTCCCGTCCTAGCCCTGACCGCCCGGGCCGAGGACGCGCAGAAGGTCGAGGCGCTCGAGCTCGGGCTCGACGACTACGTGACCAAGCCCTTCAATCCGCGTGAGCTCGTCGCGCGCGTGCGCGCGATCCTTCGGCGCAGCTCCGGTGTGGGCGACGGCCGGCCGCTGGTCGTCGGCAATCTGAGGCTCGATCCGGCACGCCACGAGGTCGAGGTCGCGGGGCGACCGGTGAACCTGCGGGCAAAGGAGTTCGAGCTGCTCGAGGAGTTCTGCCGCAAGCCCGGCATCGTCCTGACGCGCGACAAGCTGCTCGAGGACGTGTGGGGATTCGCTTATCCGGGCGAGACGCGCACGGTCGACGTGCACGTGAAGCAGTTGCGCGGCAAGCTGGCCGGATCGGACGCGAAGATCGAGACGATCTGGGGAGTCGGCTACAAGTTCGTCGCGCCGGCGTAGCGGAGCGCTGACGTGAGCATCGCCGGCAGGCTGTTCCTCTCGTACCTCGCCGTCGTCGCTGTGGGTCTGCTCGCCGCCGGGGTCACGATCTCGGGGCTGCTGTTCCGGTATGAGAACGACGTCACGCGGGTCCGGCTGGCGGAGCTCGCGGTGCCATTCCAGACGGCGATCCAGAACGGCGTGCGCGACGGGAAGCAGCCGCGCCAGATCCTCGACGAGCTGGAGGACCAGGCCCGCGCCGCGGACGCGCGGCTGCTCATCCTGAGCCCGAACACGGCCAATCCGAACCTCGCGCGCCGCGTGCTCGTCGACAGCCAGGGCACCCTGATGAACACGAAGTTCGCGCAGCCGGACCAGGGGAACATCGGTCAGTTCGTGGACGCGGGGGAGCCGTGGATCTTCGTCCAGCAGCAGCTCCAGCGCGCCGTGCTCGGAGCGGGCGGTCAAGGGACCATCGTGGTCGCGCGGCCTCGCGCGGCCTATGGCGACTCGGTGCGCGCGCTGCTGCCGTCCCTCGTCGTGAGCGGGCTCGCCGCCATCGGCCTCGCGCTGATCGTCGCCGCGCTCCTGGCACGCACGATCACGAAGCCACTCCGCGACCTCGCGGCGGGGGCGAAGCGCTTCGCCTCGGGGGACTATCGCGCGCGGGTCGGCGCCGCCGGGCCGAGCGAGGTGGCGCGCCTCGGCGCGGCGTTCGACGACATGGCCGCGGAGATCGAGCGCGCCCGCGCCAGCGAGCACGGTTTCCTGGCGGACATCTCGCACGAGCTGCGCACGCCACTGACCTCGATCCACGGCTTCGCGCAGGCGATCGTGGATCGGGAGGCGCGCGGCGAGGGCGTCACCCGGGCTGCCGAGATCATCCAGCGCGAGTCGCGCCGGCTGGTGCGGCTCGTCGAGGGCCTCCTGCAGGTCGCGCGCATCGAATCAGGGGCATCCGAGCTCCGCCATGAGCCGGTCGACCCGCGCGCGATCGTGCAGGACGCGGTCGATGCGCTGGCCGTCCAAGCGGCGTCCGGCCACGTCCGCTTCGACGTCGCGCTCGCGCCCGTCTCCTCGCTTCGCGGCGATCCGGACCGGCTCGCGCAGCTCTTCATCAACCTGCTCGACAACGCGGTGAAGCACTCGCCGTCTGGCGGCCGCGTCGAGGTGCGCGGAGCGGTGGACGACGGATCCTTCGTCGTGCGGATCCGCGACGCGGGCAGTGGGGTGCCCGCGGGCGCCGAGACACGGGTGTTCGACCGCTTCTATCGGGGCGAGAATTCGACTCGCGACGGCTCCGGGCTCGGGCTCGCGATCGCGCGCGCGATCGCGCACGCGCACGGCGGCGACATCTCGGCGAGGAACGCGGACGGCGGCGGCGCGGAGTTCGCCGTTCGCCTCCCCGCGAGCGGCGGGACGGGACACTAAACTGCGCCGGTGCTCGGCGGGACCATCCGCGGAAAGCGGACGCGGCTGCGCTGCCCGCGCGAAGACGATCTCGCGTCGTATGCGCGGTGGATGGCCGACCTCCGGGTGCGACACCGCGGGGCGATCTGGCATGAGCCCGCCGCGCCGGCGACATGGAAGGAGCGCCTCGCCGAGCAGGCGAAGGACAAGGAGTCCGCGCTCTGGTCCATCGAGGCCGAAGGAGCGGTGATCGGGATGCTCCTCGGCTCGTTCGGTTGGGACGCCCCGATGTCGGACCACATCTCGATCCAGCACTTCATCGTCGACCCCGACCGTTGGGGCGGCGGCTACGGCTTCGACGCCGCGCTTGCGTTCCATCGCTACGTGCTCGACTACCTCGACCGCCGCTGGTGCGACGTGTCGGTGCACGAGGACAACGTCGCCGCGCGGCGGATCGCGGAGAAGCTGGGGTACCTGGAGTTCGCCCACGGCCACGCCGTCCATTACCGGGACGGCCGGTACGTCGACGAGCTGCTCCTGCGGCTCGACCGCGCCGCGTGGAAGGAGCGCTGGGGAGCGTCCGAGCGGGAGTACGAGCCGCTCCCGCCCGAGGCGTGGGAGTGACCAGGGGCGCCGCGGCGGCGTCGTGCTAGGGCCTCGGCTCGTCGGCCGGAACGGCGTCATCCTGCGGCCGCCCACGCTCGAGGACCAGCGGCGGGACCTCGAGTGGCAGCTCGAGCCGGAGACGACGCGGTTCTGGGGCCCCCGGTTCATCGAGATCACCCCGGACACGGCGCTGGCCCGGCTCCGCCGGCACGCCGAGAGCACCGATGGCGTCGGCTGGTCGATCGAGTTCGAGGCCGAGCACGTCGGTTTCACGGGGATCTTCGGCATCGACTGGCGCAGCCGCGACGGCGAGAGCGGGCTGTTCATCGGCCGGCACGACCTGTACGGCCGGGGCATCGCAAGCGAGGCGGTACGGCTGCGAACGGGCTTCGCCTGGGATGAGCTGAACCTGCACCGGGTGCACAACTTCATCGCGCTCGGTAACCGGGGCAGTCGCCGGGCGAACGAGAAGGCGGGGTACCGTCAGATCGGGCTCCTGCGCGATGCCTGGTACCGCTCCGGTGAGTGGCATCACGAGTGGATGGGTGAGGTCTTCCCGGTCAGCGAGCCCGAAAGCTGAACTGGATCTCCGAGCGGCTGGATCGCGCCGACCCTGCCACGAGACCCGTGCGCGCCTGGAGACTTACGGCTATATCCAGCGAGCGCCGAAACTGCTACGCTCCAGATGCCCCAAAGGGGTAAAGCGGCGACAGAGAGTCCATCACGCGGGCGTCGAGTGAGGTTTCCTCCCGAGACCAGGCGAGCGGCTCAAAGCGTCAGCACAAGAAAAGGGAGGAAGCTTACAAGTGAGCTTCTCTGACAAGACTCTGACCTGCAAGGACTGCGGTCAGGAATTCATCTGGAGCGGCGGCGAGCAGGAGTTCTACGCCTCTCGCGGCCTGCAGAACGAGCCGGGACGCTGTCCCACCTGTCGCGCGGCACGCCGATCGACAGGCGGCGGCATGGGCGGCGGGAGCATGTACGGCGGCGCCGGCGGCAGCCGCGGAATGGGCGGCCCGCGCGAGTTCTTCACCGCGACGTGCAGCAACTGCGGCGGTGAAGCGCGCGTTCCGTTCCAGCCACGTGGCGACAAGCCCGTGTACTGCAGCTCCTGCTTCGAGCAGGTGCGTCCATCGGCCTCACGCGGCCGGTACGCGTAGCAGCACCCAGCTGAGTGCGAAAGCCCCGCCGAAAGGCGGGGCTTTTGTTTTGCCGGCTATGGCGTGACGTCCCGTCACGGGCGCCGTTAGTGGCGCAAAGGACCCCTCCATCCATCCCCCCGGACCGCCGAAGCCGGCCTCCCAGATCGGAGCCGGCTTCGGCCTTGCCCGGCCTAAAAACCCATGGAGAGGATGCGACCGATCCGTACGCGGTAGCTGATCCGCTCCTCCCGAGAGAAGCGCTGCATCTGCTGCTCCGCGCTCGGCTCGCCCGAATACCGCGCCGCCAGCCGCCGGATGTCGGCCTGCGCCGTCGCGGGGTCCGAAAGCTCGCGGGCCGTACCGGACACCGTGACGAAGCGATATCCATCGCCGATACAGAGCGACACGCGCGGATCCCGTTCGAGATTCCGCTGCTTCTTCCTGCCCCGCTTGGTGTTGAACAGGAGCTCGTCGTCCTCGATCAGGTACCACATCACGGTCTGCTGCGACGACCCGTCGGCGTTGAGCGTCGCGAGGACCGCGAAGCGCTTCTCTTCCAGGAAAGCGCGCATGGCGGGGCTCAGCACTCTCATCGGAACATGTCCTTGTCGCGGGGACGGACGTACGTGCGCGCGGTGTCATCGGACGAAGCGAGCACAAGGCCGCGGACGACCGCCGCCGGCCGGCGATCGAGCTTGCCCATGACGAGCTCGGTCGCGGCGGCGATCTCGTCGGCCAGCGCGATCTGGGTCACCTTGAGCTCGTAACCCTCGGGGTCGTGCCGCCCGGCGAACCGCTCGAGCGCCGGTAACCCTGCGGCACCGATCGCGACGTTGACGTGTCCCTCCCGCCACGCGCGTCCGAACGTATCGGTGATGACCACGGCGACGTCGATCCCGGTGGCGGCCCGTATGGCGTCCCTGAGCCGGGCGGCGGATGCGTCGGGGTCGAGCGGAAGCAGGACGACGAGCCCCGGAGCGCCGGCGTTCGACTGGTCGACACCGGCGTTCGCGCACACGAAGCCATGGCGTGTCTCGGCGATCAGCACTCCCCTCTCCCACCGCAGGACCGCCCGCGACTCCGACAGCACGACCTCGAGGGCGCGCGGGTCCTTGCCTGACTCGGCGGCCATGCTCAGAGCGCGCTCGCTCGGGACGACGTCCACGAGCCGTACGAGCCGGCCCTCGGATTTCGACACGACCTTCTGCGCCACGACGACGACGTCGCGCGCGAGGACCGTCTCCTCGTGCTGGTGCAGTGCGGCGAGCAGGAGTCGCGTGAGATCGTCCCCGGGCCGCACCTCGGGCATCCCGATGACGGGGATTACCTCGAGGCGCCCGTCCGTGCGCGCGCGCGGCACCCCTTTGACGTCCGTTCCCGTCTTTGCCACCGCCCGCAGTATCTCGCGACGTACGATGCGCCGATGCTCACGCTCGGCTGGAAGGCCTCGGCGGAACAGTTCGCTCCCGCGGCGCTCCTGCGGCTCGCCGTCGCCGCCGAGCAGCACGGCTTCGACAGCGTCGTTGTGAGCGACCATTTCCACCCATGGCGCGACACCGGCGGCCACGCTCCGTTCTCCTTCGCCTGGCTCGGCGCTGCCGCGGCGAGCACCTCGCGCGTCCGGCTGGGCACGAGCGTGGTCACCCCGACCTTCCGCTATCACCCGGCACTGGTCGCCCACGCCATGGCGACGATCGCGCTGCTCGCGCCGCGGCGCGTGTTCCTGGGCGTCGGCAGCGGCGAGTCGATGAACGAGACGCCCGTGACCACCGGCGATTGGCCGGCTCCTCGAGAACGACTCGCGCGTCTCCGGGAGGCGGTCACGCTGATGCGCCGGCTCTGGCGCGAGGACTACGTCACGTTCGAGGGCAAGTACTTCCGCACGCGCGAGGCGAAGATCTTCGACAAGCCCGCCGACGGCGTGCCGCTGTTCATCGCCGCCGCGGGGGCGAAGGCCGCGGAGCTCGCCGGAGCCCAGGGTGACGGCTTCATCTGCACCAGCGGGAAGGGCATGAAGCTGTACCGCGAGACGCTCCTGCCCGCGGTCGACCGTGGCGCCCGCGCGGCCGGCCGCGACCCGAAGACGATCGAACGGCTCATCGAGATGAAGGTCTCCTACGACACCGACCACGACCGCGCCGTCGCCGACTGCCGCGAGTGGGCCGCCCTGGCGCTCCCGGCGGAGGACAAGGCCGGCGTGGACGACCCGCGCGAGATGGAGCGGCGGGCGAACGCCGTGGCCGATCGGGCCCACGACCGGTTCATCTGCTCGACCGACCCGGAGGAGCACGTCCGGCTGATCGAGGAATACGTCGAGCTGGGCTTCGACCACCTCGTCTTCCATTTCCCGGGCAGGGACCAGGACCGCTCGATGGCGCTGTACGCGAAAGAGGTGTTGCCCCGCCTTCGCGCGCGCGCGTGAGCGAGCTGCTCGACACCGCGCGCGTCGCGCACCTCGCGACGTCCGATCAGTACGCGAGGCCGCACGTGGTCCCGATCGTGTTCGTCTACCTGGAGCCCTTCCTGTACACGCCGATCGACCGCAAGCCCAAGCGCCGCGACGACTGGCATTCGCTGCGGCGCGTGCGCAACATCGAGACGAACGGCCGCGTGAGCGTCGTGCTCGACGCCTGGGACGAGGATTGGTCGCGGCTGCGCTATACGCTCCTCGACGGCACGGCCGAGGTCGTCGTGTCAGGGCCCGAGCGCGATCGCGCGGTATCGGCCCTCGAGGCGAAGTACCAGCAGTACCGCGAGCTGCCCCTCGGCGGCTGCCCCGTGATCCGCGTCACCGTCGAGCATCGTTCGGATTGGAGCGGGGAGGGTAGGCCGCACT
>JALYKU010000276.1 GCA_030774595.1 Chloroflexota bacterium
GTGCAGCCCGCGCCGCACGCCCTCCTCGCGCGGTACCGGCGACACGACGCGTACCCAGCGTCCGGGTCCTCCGCGCGAGCTGACGGTGGCGAGGGCGCCGGCGCTGAGCGCTCGCGTCGACGATCCAGATGCGCTTCGGAAGAGCCGCTCGACGTCGGGCGACGGAGGGACGGTCACGGGCTCGCGGTCGCGGAGAAGGAGGCCCACCGCCGCGAGGCCGAGCTCCTGCTGCACGCGCGCGGTCGCGGCTCTGAGCGCGGAGGAGAGATCGGGCTCGGCGGTGAGGCGCGCGAGGTCGGCCAGAAGGATGGCCTCGCGCTCGCGTCCCAGCGCCTGGCGGGCGCGCTCGCGCTGCTCGGCCGCGAGCTGACCGGTGACGCCGGCGACGAGTAGGAAGAGAAGGAGCGAAACGTATTCCTGCGGATCGGCGACCGCGAACTGATGGAGCGGCTGCACGAAGAACCAATCGAACGCGACGAACGACGCGACCGATGCGAGGATGGCTGGTCCGCGTCCGAACGCCAGGGCGCTCGCGAGGACGGCGACGAGATAGAGCATCGAGACGTTCGCGAACCGGACGCCGCCGAGCACGAGACCGATGAACACCGTGACGAGCGCGACGGCGCTGAGGGACCCGAGGTAGCCCGGCCAGCGGTAGAGGCGGATGAAGCGATGCTAGTCCCGGTACGCCTGATCGAGGTGGTAAGGCACGTCGACGACGACGGTATTACGGCGGAAGAAGAGCCGGAGCTTCAAGCGGAGCGCCGTCTGGTTGTGGAGGAGGTAGTCCCAGGACCGTCGCGGTACGAACTCGGCCAGCACGACGGTGATCGGCCGCCCCGGCTCCTGGCTCTCCAGGGCATCGATGTACGCCATCAACGGCTGGATGAGGACGCGATACGGCGACTCGACGATGGCGAGCGGGACGCCACCACCCCATCGCTCCCAGCGGCGGCGCATGTCCGCAGATTCCTCGGGGCTATCGCTGATGTGTACGGCGAGCGGGTCGGGCGCGATCGCGCGCGCGAATGCGAGCGCGTGGAGGGTGGCACGGTCCATCCGGCTCACTGGAACGATGACACGGGGAGCGAGGACCGGAAGCGGCACGTCCGGCCGTTCGAGCGTGAGCGCGTCGCGAACGGCGCGATAGTGCCGCTGGATGCCCCACATGACCGCGATGAGCACCGGAATGAGGATGAGGACCATCCACGCGCCGAGAGCGAACTTCGCGATCCCGACGACGACCGCCACGACCGCCGTCGCGACCGCGCCGACGCCATTGAACGCCGCGCGGCGGCGCCACCCCTGTTCGCTCCGCCGAAGCTTCCACCAGTGGCGGACCATCCCGGACTGGCTGAGCGTGAACGCGACGAACACGCCGATCGTGTACAGAGGAATGAGGTTCGTGACGCTGCCCTGGAAGCCGACGATGAGCGTCGCCGCGAGGACGGCGAGGACGATGATGCCGATGCTGAATGCCAGCCGGTCGCCGCGGTACGCGAACTGCCGGGGCATGAAGCCGTCCCGCGCGAGGATGCTCGAGAGGCGCGGGAAATCGGCGAAGGCCGTGTTCGCGGCGAGGACCAGGAGCAGCGCGGTCGAGATCTGGACGAGATAGTGATACGGCGTGCCCGCGCCGACGAGCAGCGCGGTGAGCTGGCTGACTACGGTCTGGGCCTCGGTCGGATCCGGCTGTATCCCGATCTGGCCGGCGAGAAAGCTCATGCCCAGGAAGATGGCGCCGAAGGATGCGCCCATGAGGATGAGGACGAGCTGGGCGTGGCGCCACTCCGGCGGCTTGAACGCGGGCACGCCATTCGATACCGCTTCGGTCCCCGTGAGTGCGACGGAGCCAGAGGCGAACGCGCGCAGGATGAGGATCAGGCCGAGCGCCTCGGCACCCTCGGTCGGCCGCCACGCCGCCGGCGCCTCGTAGGCCGGGAGGCTGCCTGTCGCGAAGCGGAACAGGCCGTAGCCGAGGAGGCCGAAGATCGCCAACAGATACACGTATGTCGGGATGGAGAAGAGCGTGGCACTCTCGCGGATACCGCGCAGGTTGCCCAGGCAAATGAGCGCGACGAAGGCGACCCCGATGGCGACTCGGTAGTCGAGGAGCTCGGGCGCGATCGAGGTGAGCGCGGCGACGCCCGCAGCGATCGAGACCGAGACGGTGAGCACGTAATCCGTGAGGAGTGCGGCGGCCGCGGTCAATCCGGCTGCGGGGCCGAGGTTATCGCTGGCCACGATGTAGGAGCCACCGCCGTTCGGGTAGGCGCGAATCGTCTGCTGGTAGCTGGCGACCACGATCGCCAGTACGACGACGATGACAATGGTGATCGGCATCGTGAGCGACAACGCGCCCAGTCCCGCAAAGGCGAGCACGCGCATGATCTCCTCGGTCGCGTACGCGGAGGA
>JALYKU010000277.1 GCA_030774595.1 Chloroflexota bacterium
GGGCATGCCGGCGCACGGGGGCGGCGTGCCAGACGGTCCCGCCACACGCGGTCATGAAGCTCGGCCTCACCGGGACGCACCAGGAGCAGAACGCGGCCCTCGCGCGCGCCTCGGCGCAGGAACTGGCGCGGCTCGGACACCCGATCACGAGCCGCGCTGTGGCGCGCGGACTCGCGGCGGCGCGCTGGCCGGGGCGCTGGGAGGTGATCTCCGGCAGGCCGGGGATCGTGCTCGACGGCGCGCACAACGGCTCGTCCGCTGTGGCCCTCGCCGAGACACTGCGCCGGGAGTACGGCGGGCGAGCCGTCCACCTCGTCATCGGCATCAACGCCGACAAGGACGCCGTCGCGGTGCTCCGGCCGCTGCTCGACGTGTGCGAGTCGGTGACCGTGACCGCCTCGACATCGCCGCGGGCACGGGCGATGGACGATCTGGCGCGTGCCTGTGATCGGCTCGCGGCCGTGCCTGTCGCGACAGCGCCGGACGTCGGCGCCGCGATCACGCTGGCGCGGGCTCGCGCGGGCGCGCGTGACGTGATCTGCGCGACGGGCTCCCTCGCGCTCATCGGCGAGGCGCGGTCAGCCCTCGGGCTGGGTCCGCTCGTCCAGCTCTGGGAGTGAGCGATCGCCGTCACCTCACCGCAACGATGAAAAGAAAGGACGGGCTCTTCGCACGCTCACTCAACTCGTGAGGCGGGATGACAATCGAGCGGATGGAACTTGAGCCTTGGGAGCTGGCAGTATCGGTTTTTGAAGGGATCGCGACGAAGGCCGCCGCTGTCGTCGCCAGGGCGAGGCTACAACAGAAGCATCAGTTTCGTTCACGCGTTCCCGTCGCCGGCCAATGCTCCGTCCAACGCGATCTGTCGGAAGCTCGGCTTCTCGCTGATCGAGGAGTGTGAGTTCGAATATCCGCCGGGAAGCGTGATGAGGGTCAACGATTGGTGTCTGGATCTGTTCGCCACGGCCGGTCCGGCAGGATCGCAGCCAGGCTGACCGTTGTGGCGTATCGTTCGTAGCGCATCAGGAGTGACCCGAGAGGGTCCGGCAACCGGGTAGGGAGACACCACGGTGCCATGGGGCTGAGGGCCCCGATGTGCCGAGCGCGAGACGCTTGGAACGAAGCCTCTCCGGCAATGGAAGGCCGCCCATCGCTGATGCGATGGCGGCTTTGCTGTTTCCCGGTCCTGGTGCGCCCTCGCGGCGGAACGAAGGAGGACGCAGCAATGAACTCGGCTGATCGAATGCGAAGCGGCTTGGATCCACATACGAGCGACCCGTCGGAGCTCGCCGCCCTTCCGGTCTTCGATGGCTACCCGTGCCTGGTCACGGCGCTGTTGGGAGGGCTCTACCACTTCATCGTGGTGCCCGGCGACCTCGGCCCGGCCGAGCTCTTGGATCTCGCGCGGCATCAGCATCTCGCCAACCGTCTGCGGACCTGCCTTGTACTTGGGCCGGATATAGCCCTGTATTTCCGGGACGACGGGGAGGCGATGGCCGCACCGCCGCGGTGCAGCCACCCCATCGCAGATCGCCTGTTGAGCGCGGAAGAGTTCCCTCTCACGGAGGAGCTGCTGGACCGCCAGCGGCGGCTGCGCGCATTCGTTGCCGGGAGCCACGCCCGCAACGGAGGCGGATTCCTCGTCGACCGGATGCGCGGGCGGCCTGCGACTCGTGAGGACCTGGTTCGTCTATCCAAACCCGACGTCGACGGCGTCCCCGTCGGCCTCGCCCGCTGTGAAATCTGCGCGGGATACCGGGGCGACTACATCCCAAGCCATGAACCAAGCCTCGTCGCCACGGTGTTCTGCCGCTGCGAGAACCACAACCGCTGCGCGCGATGTCTCCTACCCCTGCACGAACACCGACTCGAGGCCGCCTATTACGACGAGAGCCGACGGGGCGTCTGGCACGTTCCAGCGTTCTGTGGACTGAGTCATCGCTGTCCGCCGATCGCAGAGGAGTGACGCTCGATTTTCGACATGGTGCGCGGCGGCGGAGCTGCCAGGCGCCGTTCGTCTGCACCGACCGCGCGGTCGAGGCAGAGCGCGCGGTCCTCGAACGCGTGCGGGTCAGCGGACCGTCGGTGCGGACCTCCGCGACCGAAGGAGCAGCGCGCCGATCACGGCCAGAAGGAGGCCGACGAGCGCGAGCGTACCGGCTCGGTCGAGCGTGCTCGAGGACGGCAGCCCGAGGAGAGGGCCCGGCGGGGCGGCGGGAAGCGCCGGCCCCACCACCTGAAGAGGTGAGCGGGAAGCGCCGGGGTCACCGTACGCGGCCATAAGATCGGATCGGGCCGCGACGTCCCAGCGCAGCCATCGCACGTTGCCGATGGCATGGGAGAAGATGGGGATCGCACGCTCGTCGCGTTGCGACGCTCGGAGCAGCAGGTCAGCGCCCGAGAGCGCGACGCGATGCGCGACCATGTCGAAGAGCTGCTCACCCGAGGCGACGAACGACGCGTTCGCCTCCGTGAGCTCTGCAGGGTCAGCCGCGAATGTATGCCGCCTCGCGTACGCTACCGAACGGACGTCGCGACAACGAAGCACGGAGTAGCGAGAGCATCACTGAATCCGGCCGTAGGCGACATGCAGAAGGGGCGCTCCTTGGCCTCGCAGTTGGCGATGCACTCGGAACCACGAACGAGTTTGCCGACCTAGACGCGCCGCCCTTTCCGACGCTGGCGACGGGCCCCCACGCGTCGATGGCCGGTGGTGGGCCGTTCCGCGTCGCCCCGGGGCAGGTGACCGACGATACGCAGATGGCGACCGCCCTGTGGGCCAGCCTTGTGGCCACGGGAGGGTTCGATCTCAAGGATGTCGCCAGGCGCTACGTCGCGTGGACCAAGTACGCGTTCGACATCGGCCACCAGACCGGAGCCGCACTCCGGCTAGTGGCGCGCGGCACCTCCCCATCCGAGTCAGGGAGGAAGGTCTGGGAATCGCGTGGGCGTCAACCAGCGGCGAACGGCTCTCTCATGCGCACAGCGCCGATCGCCGTGTTCTTTGCGGCCGATGCCAAGGGTCGTCGGGCGGCTTCGCTGGGCGACTCGGCGATCACCCACTTCGATCCCCGATGCCAACTGGCGTGTGCCTCGTTCGACGCGGCGATCGCGCAGTGCTGCATCGGCGCTCCCGACGTTCCCGCGATCTTCGACGTCGCGCGCGCCGAGATCGACGCGGCGGCAAGGTCGCTGGGCAACGAGTCGGCAGCCGGGTCCAGCGTGCAGGACGCCCGCGAGGCGTTGCACGCGGACCTGGTGGCGGCCGAGGCGAACGACCCGGAGCTGTATGGCGCGACGCTTCACCTCCACGGTCACGCGGGCTTCGTGCGCGTGGCGTTCCGCCTGGCGTTCTGGGAGCTCGCCCACGCGCCGACCTTCGAAGCGGCTCTCGTTGACGCCGTCAACCGGGGCGGTGATGCAGACACCAATGGAGCGATCACCGGCGCGCTCCTGGGCGCGTATCACGGGCGAGACGCAATACCTCGGGAGTGGATCGACGCCGTCCTGAGCGCCCTGCAAGGGAAGGACGGGCCGCTGGCGACGACGTACCACCCACGGGTCCTGCTGGCATCAACGGCGACGCGCGAAGACGCGGCGAACTGACCTTGAGACCGCCAACGCCGCCGCGGACCTCGTCCACGCACGCGATAAGGGTCGACTGGGCGCCAGCACCGGCGCCGCCGACGCTCCTTGGCATGACCTTCGCCCCGGGAAAGAAGCAGCGGTTCGCCGTATCCGGCTCCTGGGACCGCGACCTGACTGAAGACCTCCGGATCCTGCGCGACCGCCACCAGGCCGACACGCTCGTGGTCCTCCTCGAGGAGCACGAGCTCGAGGAGCTCGCGATCACGGATCTTGCTGAAGCCGCGGACAAGGCCGGAATCCGCGTAACTCGCTTCCCGATCCCGGATGGGGGCACCCCGAATTCGATGAGCGACACGCGCGCGCTGGTGGAGGGGATCGTGCGTGAGCTGCGGGACGGTCGGACCGTGGTGGTGAGCTGCAAGGGCGGGTTGGGCCGGACGGGCCTTGTCGCCGCATGCGCGCTCGTAGCGCTGGGGGCATCTGCGAGTCAAGCCATCGCCGGTGTCCATGACGCGCGCGGCGGTACGATCGAGAATGGCGCGCAGGAGAACTTCGTCAACCGCTTCGGGCAAGGAGCGCCACCGGAGCCTGCGGAGGACACCTGACCCCAGCCACCGCCGGAAGAGATGAGGCGGAATCGCCTCCCTGAGCGGGCTGGCTATCGCGCGTCGAAGTCGACGACGATGCGTCGGCCCGAGTGCGTGCAGTTGTACCAGGCGAAGTCGTTGTGGACGACCTGCTGCGTCGAGCCGTCGCCGGGCGGTGGGGATCCGAAGCGCAGGAAGAGCGGCAGTGCCGTGCGCGCATCATCGACGTCGGGGAAGCCTTCGAGCGACGCCACCGCATCCGCCAGGCCGGCCGTGCCGACGACGGCCGGCCAGCGAGCGTCGGCCGGTGGGCGGTGGGCGCGCAGCGCGCGGTGCAGGTGTCCGAGCAGACCGCCAGCACTCCGGATGGTCGTCGAAGTCGAACGACGCGGGCTCGTCGCAACGGCGCCCCGCAGATACGTGAGCACTTCGTACAGCCGCGCGCCGACCAGCACGACCGTGTCGGCGCACGCGACGCGCACGCGTGGGGCATGCGCGAATGACCCTTCGAGGAAGCGCAGCACGTCGTGGCGGGTGCGCACGAGCGGTCGCTCGCCGCAGTGTGCTCGCGCAGCACGAACTCGCCCTCGTCCGCGGGGACGCGCCAGGCGCGAGTGACGTTCCCTCCGAGCGGCCGAAGCTCGCTCGGAGTCAGACCGAATCCGCGCAGGACTCAGCGAGGCCGCCCGTGCCCGACGCGGCGACCGAGATGCCGGCCTCCTCGCTAGTTCGTGGGAGCGACGCGCACGGCGATGCGATCCTGGGCCTGGGCTTGGGCGTAGGTGACCTTGGAGTCGCCGCTGACGCGCGGCGCGCTCACCACGACGTCCGCGACGACCGCCGGGGTGAGCTGGATGAACAGGTGACGGTTGTCGTAGGTGCCGGCACCCGCCGGGCCCGACCAGCTCGCTTGCGCGTGGAGTTCGATGACATCGCGCGTCTGGCCGGCGTCGGCGATCGTGACGTCGCGGCGCGTGCCTCCCGGGGCCGCGAAACGCGTCGTGACGAGATGATCCGCCGAGCCATCCGGCCACAGTGTCACCTCCAGCTGCGCCTCCCCGGACGCGTCCCTGAACACGAGCCAGTTCAGCGGGTTGCCAGCGGGCTTATGCGTGTCGATGTCTTCGGGACCCCTCCACGAGGAAGGCACGCTGAAGCGCGCGCCGAACGCGTCCCGCGTTTCCCATCCCGCGTAGTCGGAGCTCATGCGGACTGCCACCAAGAGCCCGGCGTTGCAGTCGAGCTGCATGTTTCCCTGCTGTATCCCGCCCGAGAACGTACGGCTGAACGCCGCCGTCGGATTGCCCGTCTCCCGCGTAGCCCCTTCGGGCGGATAGCTCACCGCATGCGCCGTGAACCGCTCGTCGATGGTGAAGCGGCTGTTCAGGTAACTGATGAGCGCACCAGCGTCCCGAATGTCGCGCGGTACGCCGGGATGGTCGAAGTAGCTTTCGAATCCCCCGCCGGCTGGCGGCGTGCCGAAGTTGAACAGCGAGAGCAGGGCATCGGCGTTGTGCGCGTTGTAGCGGGTGAAGAACTCCTCGACGAGGTAGACCAAGCGGTCGTGCGAGCACGCGGCCGCCGTCGGCTGCGAACGGCTCGGCGGCGTCGGCGACGCGACCGCCGGGTTCGCCGCGGCCGGCGCGGCGAGGACCTTGAGCTGGGCGTAGGC